>JARKOR010000162.1 GCA_029975625.1 Nanosynbacter sp.
CTTGACCGGGCCAAAGATTTTCTCGCAGAACAAGCCATCGCGCTCAGGCTTTTGCGTACGATAGTTAATAGTTTCAGGCTTCAAGACCTCACCGTAGCTCCATTTCAGGATATCTTCGGGGCTTGCAACCGCTAGGCGTACCGCATCAAAATCACCGATGCCAGCATCGTCAACTGCAAAATGTGCCATTGCCTATACCTCCTCCTTTATTTCTTCAATTTCATCGATATCCTGTACGCTCATGCCGTCATCGATATCGCCAAGTTCGTCAGATTCATCCAAGAACGTTTCTTCGTCATCGTCATCAGAAGTACTAAGCGAAGGAACTGTCTTGTCTGCAGGACCGCTTGATGCGATTAGCTTTTCCGCGTCAACCTGTGCGCCATCATCAACCAAGTCAACCCGAAGACCAAGACCCTGAAGTTCCTTTACGAGCACGTTGAAGCTCTCTGGAAGTTTTGGTCCAACAATTGGTTCGTTCTTGATAATTGACTCGTATGCTTTTGCGCGTCCATACACGTCATCCGATTTGATGGTGAGCATTTCCTGAAGTGTTGCGGCTGCGCCGTAAGCTTCAAGCGCCCACACTTCCATCTCGCCAAATCGCTGGCCGCCATTTTGTGCCTTACCACCAAGCGGCTGCTGGGTCACCATAGCGTATGGACCGGTTGAACGAGCGTGAATCTTATCTGAAACCATGTGATGAAGCTTGATCATATGCATCACGCCAACAGTCGTGCGCTCCTCAAAGGCCTCTCCGGTACGTCCGTCGTAGAGCTGGCTCTTACCATCGCGCGCCAAGCCGGCTTTTTCAAGTTCGTCAGAAATCTTCTCGTCGGATACACCATTAAACGATGGTGTCGCGACTTTATAGCCAAGCGCGCGCGCCGCCATACCAAGGTGTGTTTCAAACAGCTGGCCAAGGTTCATGCGGCTTGGAACGCCGAGCGGGTTCAAGATGATATCTACTGGAGTACCATCGTCCATGAATGGCATATCTTCTTCAGGAAGAATACGCGCAACAACGCCCTTGTTTCCATGACGACCCGCTATCTTGTCGCCGACGCTAATCTTGCGCAGTTGAGCGACGAAAATCTGAATCTGCATCAGCACGCCAGCCTTGAGCTCATGACCATTCTCGCGAGAGAAAATCTTTACCCCAACGACCTTGCCGCCGCCTGCGTTGTTCATGCGTTGTGATGTGTCGCGAACATCTTTTGCTTTTTCGCCAAAGATGGCGCGAAGTAGCCGCTCCTCAGAACTTAGCTCTTGCTCGCCTTTTGGCGTAATTTTTCCAACCAATACGTCACCAGCCTTGACCTCCGAGCCAATCTGAACAATTCCAGTCTCATCAAGATGTCGCAGACTGTCTTCTGATACGTTCGGAATGTCTCGCGTGACAATCTCCGGACCAAGCTTTGTCTCTCGGACTTCGACGTTATAGTCTTTAATATTGATGCTCGTCAATTCGTCATCCTGGACAAGTCGGCGGCTAATAATAACCGCGTCGTCCATGTTGTAACCACCCCATGGCATAAACGCCACCAGAAGGTCTCGCCCGAGAGCAATTTCACCCTCGGCAATCGACGCACCCTCAATCAGCGCGTCACCCTTCTTGACTTTGTCGCCTCGAGCCACGACGGTCTTCTGGTTATAGCAGCGATCGTCGTTGTTTTTCACGAAATGACGAAGTTCATAAACTTTTACTCCGTCCTTGTATTTAACATGAATTTCATCGGCATCTGCTCGAATGACTTCGCCGTCAGCTTCAGCCATAATGAGATGTCCGCTGTTGCGTGCAATATCCTTCTCAATACCCGTACCAACCGTTACGCGGCGAGGGGTAAGAAGCGGCACTGCCTGGCGTTGCATGTTTGAGCCCGTCAAAGATCGGTCAATACGGTTTTTCTCAATGAATGGCACGAGCGCCGCAGTTGAGCCAAGAATCTGCCGGTGCGCCGCATCCATTAACGTAACGTCTTTCGCGTCAACCTGCTCAGGACGCATATTATTCCTAGCACTCACACGTTCGTCACGGAACGTCTTGTCGTCGTTTAGAATCTCGCCTGCGTCGGCAATCACTTCGTTCGCCTCTTCAGCAGCGTCAAGATACACAAGTTCATCGGTCACTTTTCCGTCTTTTACTCGGAGATATGGCGTCTCAATAAACCCATATTCATTCACCCGCGCATACGTTGCGAGATTTAGCACCAGTCCAATGTTCGCGCCTTCTGGCGTTTCCACCGAACAAATACGGCCATAGTGAGTCGGATGGGCATCGCGAACGTCAAATCCGGCGCGTTCACGGCTCAAACCGCCAGGACCCGTCGAGCTAAGACGGCGCTTGTGGCTAAGCTCAGCGAGCGGATTCACTTCGTCGATCAACTGGCTTAGCTGGCTTGACGTAAAGAACTCACGAACCGCAGCGACGACTGGTCGAGCGTTTATGAGCTGGCTTGGCGAGACATTTTCAATATCCGTCACGCTCATGCGATCCATCGCGTTTCGCTGCATTCGGAGCATACCAACGCGGAACTGGCGAGCAAGCAACTCACCAACCAGCTTAATGCGGCGATTTGACAGCGCGTCAATATCATCAGGTGCTTCTTGCGTGTTATTCAGGCGGATAATCTCACGGATAATCTCTACGAGATCACTCACCTGGAATGTTCGATTCTCGGCGGTATTTGCCACATCGAGCCCTAGGCGTTGATTGATTTTGTACCGGCCAACGCGAGAATAATCAAAGCGCTTGAAATCAAAGAACATTCGCTCAATCATCTGACGAGCGTTGTCAACCGTAGCAAGGTCGCCTGGTCGCAAACGGCGATACACCTCAATAAGCGCCTCGTTTGCCCCGCGAGTCGTATCTTTTTCAAGGGTTTCGGCGATGTATTTCACATCACCCGTATCGATATCCGTAAATAACTCTCTAATTTCTGATGTCTTTGGTCGACCGAGAGCACGCAAAAGCGTTGTGACTGGCAATTTACGGCGGCGATCAATTTTTACATAAATCGTCCCATTCGATGCTGTCTCAAACTCTAACCACGCACCGCGGCCAGGAATAATCTTAGCACCATAATAATTGCGGCCATTGATATTCTCAGCCGTAAAGAACACACCAGCCGAGCGAATAAGCTGCGACACGACGACGCGTTCAGTACCGTTGATGATAAACGTACCGCGGTTGGTCATCCAAGGATAGTCGCCCAGGTAAATTTCCTGCTCTTTAACTTCCCCTGTGACCTTGTTGGTCAGCTCCGCCATGACATGAAGCGGCGCTTCAAACGTCATATTATTCTCTTTGGCGAACAAATCAGTCGTTTTTGGATCTTCAAATCGGTACGAACCGAATCGAAGCGCCAATTTCTGACCGGTGTAGTCGTCAATCGGATTAATTTCTGAAAAAATCTCGCTCAAACCATCCTCGACGAACTCTCGCCAAGAATCTTCTTGATGAGCGATTAGGTTTGGCAGTGGCAGGGCATCGTCCCCTGACGTGAAAAATACACGCTCGCCACTTGTGGTCTGTTGTTTTGCCACAGGCTTGTAACTCCTCGCATAGTTTAGTGGTTGATAGATCGGCCGGAAGATCCCTAAGTCCATGACACTACTTCGCTTTTGCCTAGGTTTTCTCCAGCAAAATAGCTCTTCGTCAGAACTTCACTACTTCTTACTATAAAGTATACACGAAATATGCAAAGATTACAACAGTTTTAAAGGCAATAT
>JARKOR010000163.1 GCA_029975625.1 Nanosynbacter sp.
TTGTCGCCATTTTCCCTCCTGAAATTCTTTCTTACTCTCTATTGTATCACTTTATATTGGGTCGATACAAATACATTTTCCTCTCACACGCCAGGCGTCGCATCGCCAATGTCAAACTTCGCTAATTTTTCCTTGACACCGCGAGTACCCGCTTGCTGCAACGCAAGAAGTTCGGCATAGATACCATCCGTCTTCGCCAAGTCTTTTGGCGCGCCCACTTCATCAATGTGCCCGTTACGCAGGGTGATAATCCGGTCGACCGAGGCGATAGTACTGAGGCGATGCGCAATAATTAACGTCGTTCGCCCCTTCATAAGACGATCAAGCGCCTGCTGCACAAGCTGCTCACTCCGGCTATCGAGTGCGCTGGTTGCTTCATCTAAAATGAGGATAGGCGCGTTCTTCAATACCGCTCGAGCAATCGCGATACGTTGCTTTTGGCCGCCCGAAAGTTTTAGCCCGCGCTCGCCAATTTCCGTATCATAGCCATCCTTCAGCTTTTCAATAAACTCGCTCGCGTTCGCCGCCCGAGCAGCTTTCTTAATCTCATCTAGGCTCGCCTGGGGATTGCCATACGCAATGTTTTCTCGAATCGTACCAGAGAACAAGCCGGGCTCCTGAAATACTGTCGCGATTGCTCGCCGCAAACTCTGTTGGGTCACCTGGGAAATATCGTGCCCGTCAATTTCAATACTTCCGCCGCTCGGTTCATAGAGCCTCATCAGAAGGTTTGTAATCGTCGTCTTACCTCCACCGCTTTCGCTCACCAGCGCCACGTGTTCGCCGAGCGCAATTGTGAATGAAATTTTCTTTAGTACAGGCAAATTATCATCGGGGTAATGAAACGACACATCGCGAAATAGCACATTTCCCTTTATGTTACGCAAAGTCACCGCATCGGGCGTATCGGCAATTGCCGGCTCCACCCGCAGTGCCGCCAGTACATCGCGGCTGCCTGTCACGGCCTTTTGAAAATTATCGACAATAAAGCTCATATTGAACAGAGGTGCCCGTAGCCCATTAATAAGCGTAATAAGCAGCACCATGTTACCAATACTTAGCCTCTGGTTTACTGTTTCGACAAATAAGTAGGCAAAAATACCAAAGAAAATGAGCGACAACACACTTCCGCGCAGGACATCCATATTATGCCAATACCGCGACTGCTGGTTTGTTAAGTCGACTGTCTTTTTGAAATGTTTTGAGAAATAACGATATTCCATCTTTTCATGTACATAACTCTTGACTACCTTCATTTGGGCAATAACTTCCGCAAATCGCCCGCTCGCAATGTCGGTATGATAGTTTTTCTTCTCTTGGAGTTTCTGCCATTTTTTACTCGTTAGCGCGGTGAGCCCCATGAATATCGGGTACATGATGATAACAAGAATAGCTAGTTGCCAACTAAACGCAAAGACAATGCCCACCGTGATAACAACCGTCAAAATCATTTGGAAGAAGTTGTTGGCAAACATGTTGAGAAAGTTCCCTAGCTCAGTGATTGCTCGATTAAGCCGATTA
>JARKOR010000173.1 GCA_029975625.1 Nanosynbacter sp.
ATTATTGGAGCGCCCGGAGATGGTTGCTCATGCCGCAAATACGAGCGATATACGCAAAATTGCGCGTTTCTGTTGGCAACTGGCGGAAAAGGGCCATGTACTAACAATCACCCCTCGCGGCGCGGGTGCCGGCGGAATGAGTGCGGCGATTGGTTCAGGTATCATCGTCTCAGAGCAGAAATATATGAATCGCGTCGTCGGGATTGACGTAAAACAGCGGCTTATTCATGTACAGGCGGGCGCGCCGTATATTGGGGTTGCCATGGCGCTTTCTACTCACCGCGGTCTGACCCTACCGTACACGTCGCCTGATGGTTTTCGAGGGACAATTGGCGGGGCAATTGCCTCTGGAGCGGTGGGCTTTTTGCATGGTCGGTATGGTACGGTCGGCGATGCGGTCCAGCAGCTCGAGGTAGTTCTTGCGAGCGGTGAAGTGTTTCAGACTGGACGTCTCTCAAAGCGGGATTTGAACGCGAAGAAGGGACTGCAGACGCTTGAAGGCGAAATTTATCGCCAAATTGATAATGTAATCACGGATAATGCCGATCTCATCAAAACACTTTCGGGTCGTCTCGGATACGATACGGCTGGATTTGGAAATATCGCAGAGGTGAAGCGCAAGGATGGTTCTTTCGATCTCACGCCGTTATTTGTGGGTTCCCAGGGTTCGCTCGGTATTATTAGCGAAGTTATTATGCAGGCTCAATTTGCACGGCATGAGTTTTCAGTTGTCATGGGAGCTTATAAGACAATCGCGGAAGCCCGCGAAGCGGCAGACCTGGCTGTTGCTCAAAAAGCAATAGCCGTAGAATTGGTTGACGGACGAATTTTGGCTCATGCAGCAAGGCAAGGCAAGCGGCGCGAGTATGCCCCGGTTGAGTGCTATAAGGGTGCATTGATGATTGCCGTCTTCGATGATTACGGAGCTAAGGCCAGAGAGCGCGCGGCAAAAAAGCT
Organism: Nanosynbacter sp.; assembly: GCA_029975625.1. Taxonomy (GTDB): domain Bacteria; phylum Patescibacteriota; class Saccharimonadia; order Saccharimonadales; family Saccharimonadaceae; genus Nanosynbacter. Next base: position 958 of record JARKOR010000173.1, read on the forward strand.
TGCGCGCGAAATAAAGAAGTCCACCGAGCCCGTCAAATTAACGGAGGTAGTATATTCAGCCTCAGAATTAGCGGAACTGTTCGGTCTTCGGTCGGTTGCGATGGCTCCGAGTGTACCGGGCGAGGTCATCCCAGAAGTGTTCAGCGGCATGTGGCTATCGACCGTTCAGCTCGACACATTCTTAACGGAAGTAAAGAAACTGGAAGAAGCGCACGCTGTTGCGTTGCCACTTTGGGCCGATGTCCGAAGCGGATTTATCGATTTTCTACCGTTGTTTGACATGAAGAAGGTGAGCGATCGCCAAAAATTGGTCAAAATACTATCGGACATAGCGGTATTGATTCAAAAGTTCGACGGCTCCTTGGCGGGCCGAAGCGGTGATGGACGGCTCAAAGCGGCGGTTAGCCAAAAACTGATGAGC
>JARKOR010000001.1 GCA_029975625.1 Nanosynbacter sp.
ACGCAGCTCATCTCCGGATCAACCGACTCCGGAGGAGTCGCATGTCTATAGAAAGCGCAAATCGCCAATACATTAGCCGACTCCAGCGGAGTCGCACATTACGAAGGGTGAACAGACAACGGGTTTCAGACCGGTGCGAAAAACCGATATTACATTTTATCAGCCGACTCCGGAGGAATCACATGTTTATGGAAAACGCGGCTCATCTCCGGATCAGCCGACTCCGGAGGAATCACATGTTTATGGAATATGCGGCTCATCTCCGGATCAGCCGACTCCGGAGGAGTCGCATGTCTATAGAAAGCGTAAATCGCCTTTGGATCAAACGACTCCAGCGGAGTCGCATGTTTAAAAACCTGATATTGCAAACAGGTTACAATCGTTTCGACGCCCATCGCATCTGGTTTTTGGTTACCTGAAAGACATTCGACTCCTCCGGAGTCGTAATTTCCTTGTGGCATCTTCTGTTCTATACACATTTGACTCCTCCGGAGTCATAAAATTGATTATTCACCCGGCTGATTTAATGTTTTTGCGGCCCGGGATAAAACATAATTGTCTAAAACCACAAAAGGCTACCCTTTCGGATAGCCTTTGTGTTATAAGGTTGGCGACGACCGGATTTTACCCCGCCTTTCCGGCGGGACTCCCACCTGGTTTGGCAGTATCTCGTCATCTCGTCAGGCGAAGGTGAGGCAATTTGAAGATAATTTTCAATGTCTGACGAGACGACGAGACGCTGGTGGGCTTAACTTCTCTGTAATTCCGCTCCCTCAAAACATACCGGATAAAACCACAAAAGGCTACCCTTTCGGATAGCCTTTGTGTTATAAGGTTGGCGACGACCTACTCTCCCACCTGGTTTGGCAGTACCATCGGCGCTGGTGGGCTTAACTTCTCTGTTCGGAATGGGAAGAGGTGGACACCACCGCTAAAGTCACCTTAAGCTTTTCAATATGATACATCCTTGTTTTACAAGGATTGACATGTGCAGGAAGAAGGTCCACTGCCCCGTTGAAGGGGACAGGTGAAGTAAAAGAGTTTGTACCTAAGAAAGTTTACGGGTAATTAGTATCGCTCGGCTTTGACATTACTGTCTTTACACCTGCGACCTATCAACGTCGTAGTCTACAACGACCCTTAAAAGAAGTCTCATCTTGAGCTGAGTTTCGCACTTAGATGCTTTCAGCGCTTATCTCATCCATACGTGGCTACCCTGCGATGCAGCTGGCGCAACAACAGGTACACAAGAGGTATGTCCGACTCGGTCCTCTCGTACTAGAGTCAGGTGCTCTCAAACTTCTAACGCCCACAACAGATAGGGACCGAACTGTCTCGCGACGTTCTGAACCCAGCTCACGTGCCACTTTAATCGGCGAACAGCCGAACCCTTGGAAGGTGCTCCCCCTCCAGGATGTGATGAGCCGACATCGAGGTGCCAAACAGCGTCGTCTATGTGAACTATTGGACGCTATAAGCCTGTTATCCCCAGGGTAACTTTTATCCGTTTGCGCTGTCAATCCCACATTCATGTACAAATGTACGTACAGCGGATCACTTGCTCCGACTTTCGTCTCTGCTTGGAATGTACTCCTCACAGTCAAGCTGGCTTTTGCGCATACACTATCACTTCGATTTCCATCCGAAGCTAGCCAACCTTTGAACGCCTCCGCTACTCTTTAGGAGGCAACCGCCCCAGTTAAACTACCCACCATACACGGTCCGCTAACCGGATAACGGTCAACGTGAGATCAAGATCACAACAAGGGTGGTATTTCACTTGGTGACTCCATAAATACTGGCGTATCTACTTCAAAGTCTCCCACCTATGCTACACATGTTGTAACCCGGATCAATGTAAAGCTGTAGTAAAGCTCCATGGGGTCTTTTCGTCCTGGTACGGACAGACGGCATCTTTACCGCCAATGCACTTTCACCGAGTCCTTCGCTGAGACAGTGCCCACATGATTACTCCATTCGTGCGGGTCAGAACTTACCTGACAAGGAATTTCGCTACCTTAGGACGGTTATAGTTACCGCCGCCGTTCACTGGGGCTTCAGTTCGCACCGTGAAGCGCTCCCCTTAACCTTCCAGCACCGGGCAGGAGTCAGCCCCTATACATCCACTTTCGTGTTAGCAGAGACCTGTGTTTTTGATAAACAGTTCCGTGGGCTCTTTTGCTGCGGCCCCCACATCGTTAGATGCGTGAAAATCGCGTACAAAAAGCAATCCGATTCTTTTGAATCATTTGCTCTATCTCAGTAAAAAATATTGGTTGTTTTTAAAAAGGATTTTTCGACGCTTGGATTAATTGTATCTCTACAAAAAATACGAGCGCGTACTCATGCGTAAGTCATTACACTTACGCGATTTAACCGTTTTTTCAATATCTTCGCTGCTGTACGCGGCACATATCCACCGAAGTGGGGGCAGACCTTATCCCGAAGTTACGGTCGCTGTATTGCCGAGTTCCTTAGCGAAGGTTCTCTCGTAAGCCTTAGTCTACTCGACTCGAGCACCTGTGTTGGTTTGCGGTACGGGCGGCTAAATTCACGCGTACACCTGCTTTTCTAGCCAGGGCTTTGATCAAAATCGTCACCTCGAGAGGTAACTTTCACTCCATTTGCGTTCCCGCTATGTTGGACGGATACATACCATGAATCCGCTTCGACTACTTCCCCGTGAACAGTGTACAAAATTTAACCGGTTCAGGAATATTAACCTGATGTCCATCGCCTACGCTCTTACGCCTCGGCTTAGGCCCGACTAACCCTGAGATGATTACCATGGCTCAGGAAACCTTGCTCTTACGGCCGGGAGGATTCTCACCTCCCTTATGGTTACTCATTCCAGCATTCTCACTTCCTAACGCTCCACAAAACTTTCCAGTTCTGCTTCACTGCAGATAGGAACGCTCCTCTACCACTGCCACTAATGTGACAATCCATATCTTCGGTATAACACTTTAGCCCCGTTACATTTTCCACGCAAGATCTCTTGACTAGTGAGCTGTTACGCACTCTTTAAATGAATGGCTGCTTCTAAGCCAACATCCTAGCTGTTTAAGAAATCTCACCTTGTTTCCCACTGAGTGTTAATTTAGGGACCTTAGATGATGGTCTGGGCTGTTTCCCTTTCGAGCGCCGATCTTAGCACCGACGTTCTAACTGCCGTGATTCCACAATTGGTATTCGTAGTTTGTTAAGGGTGGGTAGGATTGCTCCCCCCAGTCCTTTACAGAGCTCTACCCCCAACTGCTACCACACGACGCTAACCCTAAAGTTATTTCGAGGAGAACCAGCTATCTCCGAGTTCGATTGGCATTTCACCGCTAACCACAAGTCATCCGGGAGCTTTGCTGCGCTCTACGGTTCGGCCCTCCACTTCCTGTTACAGAAGCTTCAGCCTGCTCATGGTTAGGTCACCCGGTTTCGGGTCTAATCCCTAGAACTAAATCGCCCTATTCAGGCTCGCTTTCACTGTGGCTCCGTCATTTGACTTAACCTTGCTCTAGAAATTAACTCGCTGGATCGTTCTACAAAAAGCACGCCGTCACAGAATAAATCTGCTCCGACTCCTTGTAGGCGCTAAATTTCAGGATCTATTTCACTCCCCTCCCGGGGTTCTTTTCACCTTTCCATCGCTGTACTAGTTCACTATCGATCGTATATTATATTTAGCCTTGGCTGGTGGTCCAGCCAGATTCAAACAGGGTTTCTCGTGCCCCGTCCTACTCGATAAAACATACATAAGGTCAGCGTCGTTTTCGCGTACACGACTTTCACGTTCTTTGGTTAGTCATTCCGGACTATTCTGCTAACCACGCTGATTTTTTACCTTATTCACTCGGTGATAGCCGGTGATCGCAAATCAGATACCTGAAGCGAACTTCAGTTCTCTGACTTGGTCATATGTAATATCACAACCCCCTATATGTATTCGTCTATCAACTTATTTACCTGCGAACAGGCAAAAACATATAAGGTTTGGGCTCTTGCGATTTCGCTCGCCACTACTTTCGCAATCGTTATTTACTTTCTCTTCCTCAGCCTACTAAGATGTTTCAGTTCAGCTGGTTCCCGCTCATACTTCCTATGTGTTCAGAAGCAGGCAACATGACATGACTCATGCTAGGTTTCCCTATTCGGACATTCCCGGATCAAAGCTTGTTGACAGCTCCCCGAGACTTATCGCAGTCTTCCACGTCCTTCATCGGTAATATACGTCTAGGCATCCATTTAGCGCCCTTGAGTACCTTTTTATGCATTGACTTAACTAGTAATTGCTATATAACAATTATTTGCCGTCAATTATAAAAACTCATTTCTTACATTCAAATTGTTAATGATCTGTGCGACTACCTTCAGTGCACACTTTGAATTGCCTAAACGACACTCCATATCTGCACTCAAGCCTTCTTATGCTACCACAATTACCCAAATTAGTATAGTGGTGGTTGTTGTAATTTTTACGATCATTTCTCGCAGACCGTAACTCCGTGCCAGAGGTTCTATTGAACATTCGCGTAACTAATAGTCAATTGTACACGACCGTTACATTTTTTGCAAGGGTTTTTGAGAACTTTTTGTAGATTTTTTTGCCCGTTTTTTATAATCCGCGCCAACTGCCTCTGAAATTGTATGAAATCCGTCTTTTTGAAGGAGAGCAACGAGTTCGCGATTAATCCGCCCCACCACCTGTGGACCTTCAAATATCATTCCCGTAACAAGCGCTACAAGACTAGCGCCGGCTCGAATTTTTTCATATGCATCCTGCGCCGAAAAAATACCGCCAACACCAATGATTATCAGCCGATCTCCATAAAACTGGTATGCGTGACGAATCATCTCTACGTTATGCGCTCGCGTCGGTATGCCGCTCAGGCCCCCGCGTACCGTCTCTGGCAAGGGATCGCTCAAGTGAAGGTTATCTCGTTCTTTTATGAGATTCGCGACCGTCACTCCTTGAATATTGTGTCGAGAGATGACCCTGAGTAGCATATCGAAATGCTTCATGTTCTCCATGTATGGCATCTTCACGAAAAACGGCATGTCCCGTTCGAGTTTGTCTAGTACGGTAAGCAGCTTATCAAGCATGCGCGGTTCCGCAAATGGCACTCCCCCGACATTCGGGCAAGAAATATTAATTTCGACCATTTGTGCAAGGTTATGTTGTATTATATACAACACTGCGTTCTTTGCGTCAATAATCGCGTCCTCGCACGTCTCTTTTTTGCTTTTTGCCACGACGGCCACAGAAATCGACAGAGGCATACCACGGAGCTTACGTGCATTTCGACGGATGCGAGGGGCGAGTTTCACAAGACCCAGATTCGCCATGCCAGCATTTACTACCAGCGAACCGGACTTTGGTAATCGATAAAACCACGGCCGAGGATTGCCCCTCCTTGGCGCTAGAGTCACCGAGCCAGCCGTCTCGAAACCAAAACCGACGCTTTCAATGAGCGGCGTTAGCTGAACATTCTTATCAAACCCGGCCGAAAGTCCTACCGGGTTAACAAAATCAACATCCAATATGCGTTGTTGTAAGACACGGTTGTCATAGCGCCACCACGCTCGGAGCAACCAGCGAACCGGTGGAATCGCCTGCACGAATCGTCCGGCGCCTGCAATGAAATTATG
>JARKOR010000223.1 GCA_029975625.1 Nanosynbacter sp.
GTTCAGGCTCAGAGCCAGGCGTATGGGACCCGGCAATACAGCTATGATCAGAGAGGCAATATCTTGAGCAAGGAGGGAGCCGCTTACTCTTACCAACAATGCGAATATTATAGGAACCCACCGTGTCCTAATCCGCATAAAATTGTTTCCGTCACTGACAGCACTGGTAGCCGGTCATTCGCCTACGACAATAACGGCAACATAACATCAGACGGTCTGCGGACAATTGTATACGACTATGATAATATGTCAAAGTCAATCACAAAGGGTGGGCTCACCACCAGCTTTGTGTATGACGGCAATGGGGCACGGGTCAAGAAAATCACACAGGACTATACGGTAATCTACATTGACAAACTATACGAATGCGTAAACGGTGAATGCGGCAAATACATCTTCGCCGACGATACCCGAATCGCCTTGAAGACTCCGACAAGTGCCCTTTACTACCATCCCAATCACCTTGGAAGCACCACAGTGGTTACCGACGTCACCGGCAGCAAGGTGGAGGACGTTGCCTATTATCCATTCGGCACTACCATGTCCAAGACCGGCACAGCCAATGTCAACCATCTCTTCACCGGCCAGGAATTTGATGCCACGACAGGGCTTTACAACTACAACGCCAGGATGTACGATCCAGACCTCGGGAGGTTCATTACTCCGGACAGTATCGTGCCTGATCCTACGAACCCGCAGAGTTTTAACAGGTACAGCTATGTTTTAAACAATCCGCTGAATCTTATCGATCCAACGGGGCATGAGGATTGGAGCTGGCTGGATTATTTCAATAATATAGATCGTTTATTTAGCCCTGCAATTGTAGATAGTCGTTCTCCATACATCCCTGATCCTGCTTACGATGATTATCAGAAAAAAAAGGAACTAAGGAGGGCAATTGATCAAAATTTATTAGGATATTATTGGCAGAAAATTTTCGTTGATAAAGTTGGGTCTGTATACAATATATCTAACCAAGTAGATAGCGTTTACCAATCTGATAAATGGTGGGATATAACAAAATATATATCATATTCATATAGTTCAACAGTATTATTCATGGGACAAACCCTCGAAGGTGGAGATATAAGAAAAACTATTAGTACTGATTTGTTTGGTGTGAGTATCGATTTACAACTAGGTGACAAAACCAGTATTTTTGAACCAACATATGAAAAAAGTTTCGGATTGTCAAAACATGCAGGTGTAGGTTTTTATTATGGAAACAAAAATAAAGATGGTAAATATACAAAAGGAGGATTTGCTGTACATTTGGGTTTAGGTGTAAGTATTTTGCCTATTACAGTTTCAAAGACATTTTCTACAGACAATTATTACTTATATCGTCCGACATTTCCTAGTAATCTCGAATTTAGAATGCCAAGGAAATAAGATATGAAAAAAATCGTATATAGTACATTAACAGTTGGTCTTGTGATAATTATAATTACATTTGCTATAATACCTACGGATAGATTATTTGAAATATGGGACTCGTTTTCTGAAACGCAGCGAATATTCGTTCTCATTCTTCTAGGGATATTTGGAATACCTTGGTTTATATGGATCCGCAAAATAATACATGACTATGAGAATAAAAAAAATCGGAACTATCCCCAAAAATAACGGACCCTCCAGGGGAACCTTGGTGGGACATTCTATAATCACCCTGTCAAGAATAAAAACGCTCTTTTAACATCACATAGTTAGCTTTTTGTATTGAAATCCGGACGTACGTCTCCCTTGATTTCAGCATTGGCGAGTCTCTCGCTAACGGCGAACCTTGAGCCTAATCGTTACTGGTATCCGACATCCCCCGCCCGCATCGGGAACGGGGTCTCAATCATTCCTTATCCAAGCTCCAAGATTCACTGAGATGCACGGCATTGTCCCTCCAGAGGTCGTATGCCTCAACGTTGTTGAACGGGCTCATCTCGCCGACTGCCTGCTTCGGGGTAGGGTTATCTTACCCTGTGAAGCAGGAAGGGTTAAATTGTTCCTTGCGCCTCATCAGTGTCCATGCGACAACCAGGCGGCTTTGCCGCCAGCTTGACTTTCATCTTCAGCTTGATGCCGCGTTCGAGCTCACGACCTTTGAGCAATTTGCTGTAATAGCTCCTGATGTCCGGGTTCAACGAGGAAGCAACCATGGCCGCCTGCACCAAGGTATACCGTAGGGCCGCCTTTCCCTGTTTTGAAATCACCGGTTTGACGCTGTCACTGTTTCGGCACTCAAATCCAGCCCCGCGGCGCAATACCTGTTTCCGGTTCTCAAACCGGAAAGCACGACACATCTGGGCAAAAAGAGGTAGAGGATGAAACAGATAATCAGAAGCAATATAATTATGTTTATTATTGTTGCGCTTCTTGTTGGCTGTAGTTCGTACCAATATCGTACAGATACAGAAATGTTTGACGCTGCCAACGAAATTTTTCAAGATTATCTTTTTGCATATGGGATAGATAGTACGTTATTTTCATCTCCAATAATCAAAAAGTTATCAAATGGAGAGAAAAACTATAAATGGGTTACGATGGCTGAAAATGATATTCCTTTAGGGGTTGAAGTGATTGTCACGAAGGATAAAAAAACAAAACCAAGAATGATATTGATAGGAAAAACATCTGCTTGGTTTCAATTAGTAGGCAGCAAGAACAAAAAGAAGTGGAAATATTTTAGGAACTAAATCTGCTGGAAGAACTAAGATGGCATTTGATAGTGTTACTGTCAAGTAGCTATCCCTCGTTCGATTGGACATTGATAGCCGAAAGAAAAAACTCGTCAAGGTTGTCAACGACGCCCGTAAGGTGCTGGAGCAATAATGTCGATTATTACCGGATATGCTATTTTGGTTGTCAAGCTATTCATTACTTACCATAAAGAAACAAGGGTATCAAAGGAGTCATGACCCCCGACACAGCCGGGGCAGAGAAAGACTACGGGGACTAGGACTCTTTATGAGGTATAGTATGAATATTGAACACCTAAAAATAAATTTGGAGAAACGGTGCCTGAAAGAGAGGTTGATATATGAAATCGGCTCACCTGTACCAGAAGCAGTACTGGACAGCATAGAGAAGAAATTGAATAAGGTTCTACCAAGTCAAATAAGAATGTTTTATAAGCATTACAATGGATTAATTGTAATAGATCCGTTTTTAGAAATACTGCCGATAGAAAAATTAGAAATAAATAGTGAACAGACGATTTACTTTGCGAGGGTTGCAGAGTCGCATAAGCTATGTTTCGATGCATCGCATTACAACGATGCTGGCCAATGGAACATTCTGAACCAACAAAGCGATTACTTAGTAACTCTAACCTTTGCAAGCTTCTGGTCTAACAAAATTTGGGCATGGATAGATAAAAAGAAAAATATATGGGATTCTTAGGGGGG
>JARKOR010000239.1 GCA_029975625.1 Nanosynbacter sp.
TCTCGGTTCAATAACACCCTCAGAGGGTTGGATGTAAATGTCGGCGACATTGAACCAATGCCAAGTTGGCCGTTACCATTCCAGCCTGTGGCATAGATATTTCCGTTGTCACCGAGCACATAGGTTGTATATTCGTCGCGCGTCGACATATCAAGAGCCTTGACGCCAGCAGGCAAGTTCATCTGTATAACCGAACCCTGCGCCGAGCTAGTCGTGCCATTACCTAACTTACCGTATCCGTTTACTCCTGCACCATACACTTTGCCACTCTTAGTGATAACCTGGAGAGAATTATATTGATATTTCCACTCGCCGCTTCCATTCGCAAGCTTTTCAAAATCTATAGCCTCGCCAGCAGGGAGAGTAATTTGCAGAGTATTCGCAGTACTTTGATATTGATAACCATCTTTCTGAGTCGTGTTGAGGTAGTTCATCAGTTGACCATAGTCGTTACGCCCACCACACCTGGCACTATTCTCTTTAACGCCGCAGAAGAAATTATTTCCAGAAATCATCGCCTTGTACGGTTTAGCGTCTTCAGATACTGTAAATACCTGGCCGGTGCTTGAACTACATAGCTGCAATTTGAGCGAAGCGCCGTTCACCGTACTTGTCGGATATATACAATAGTTAGTATTGCCTTTATAGCGTATTCTGCCATCAGCACCTAGGAGCCACCGCTGTGCAGTATTATTATCCTGGCAACTCCACAGCTGTAAATTCTTGGTGACGTTTCCTTCATCCAGGTCAAGACACATGTTGGTAGTATTGTTAGTACTTGTCGGATAGAATATTGCGCTTCCGTCTCCTGTATCGTTAGTAATAAAGAACTTCTGGGCCGTCGCCGAGCCGTCACAGCTCCAAAGCTGAACTTTGGTATTCTCGGAGTTATTCCCCTCATTCACATCGACGCACTTACCCGAAAAATGCGTAATACTCCCTCCTCGCGGACCAAACCAGTCAGGAAAGACACTCGTCCCGGTCGATCCAGTGCTGAGACCGCTGCCAAAATGCTGAAAATCATTGCGATATCCCCGCGTCCAAATTGTCCCGTCCGTGGCAAGCACATGAATTGCCGTATAATTATGATAATCAGACATGGCATCGAGCGGTACGCGGGGCACGGTTCCCATGGACGGCAAAGACCAGTCCATCGGTGTTGCAATACCCTCCGTCGTTGTTGGTCCAACCTGACCACTAATGCCTATACCTGCGCAATAGAGCTTGTTTTCGGTCGTTTTGGCGCAGGTCATGTTTCCGGTCATGTTATAAAGCTCGCTAACATCCAGGTTAATACCAAACGAGGCTGGACTTGAGAGCGGTACAATTTGACCAGACGTCACACCATTTCCCAGTTGGCCATAGTCTGTCGACCCTGCGCAATACACCCTCGTAGATGCAGCCGGAAGGCCTGCACGAACACAGATCGTGTCCTCGCCATAGCCATTGAGCGCGATATCGTAGACTTTCAGCCCTGCAGGGACGGCGATTTCGTGCCACTGGTGATCATCGGGGACAGGGCTACCACTTCCACGACAATATGCCCGATCATTATTACCAATAATACAGATAAATGACGCACCCTGGCCTGATGTTTTTGCAACTTTTACGGTACTAACGCCGGTTGGTAACGGAATTTGTGTCGGCTTTGCAATATTGTATGGGCTGATGGGATTACTGGTAATCTGCCCATCGCCGTCCTCCCCATAGCCATACAATTGCCCCTTGACCGATATAAACATACCAATATGTCCATAGTCCAACCACCCGGCACCCCCTGTAATTTTTGGCACGTTGCTAGTTGTCGACATGTAGCTTGCCGAGCCACTGGCCGCTTGGCTTACGACACCACCGCTGGAGTTCACCTGGTTAACGACGCCAACCGCCGAAATACTGTAGCCTGTGCCCGAGGTTGTAACAGTCCCAATGCTATAGTTTGACTGAATCGCGTCCACATAGGCAACATAGCAAGAACTTAATGTTGGAGTGGCGATACATTCCGGTCGTGTATCGCCACTGCAGTCAGTGCTCGCGGTTAACTGCTTATTAGCTACCGACCAGCCAGCAACCCCATTATTTTTCTCAATGCATTCTGTCGCGCGCGCAACTCCCGCTTCGGCAGCCGTGTTCGATAACTGCTGGTAATATTGCGCGCGAAGAGCATTCGATGAAGCCGCAGAGAGCTGGAACGACATAAGCAACATGGCAAGCATTGCCACTGAAGCAACTACCACCGTTGGTAGCGTGAACCCCTCATGCACCCTCTGCATATTTCGCATACGCTTATTATAGCCTATATAAAATCCGAAATCAATGTGCTACAATAAAAAACATAAGAAACATGAAAGAGGGGATTTTTATGAGCGAAGACACTTCATCAACTCACAAAGACGCAAAAGTGATTGTCTACTCGACCAGCTGGTGCGCATTTTGCCACACTGAAATGGACTGGCTAAAGCGTCTGGGCGTCGAGTTTGTCGCTAAGGACATTGAGGCAGAACCAGCAGCGCGCGATGAGCTCTTGGAAAAAAATGGCGGGAATTTCCAAGGCGTTCCTGTTACTGACATTGCCGGCGACATGATTCTTGGGTTTGATCGCCCACGACTCGAAGACGCCCTACGCCGCAACGGGCTACTCGCCGAATAACTACTCAGCACCAATCTGAACTACGTGTCCACCGATTTTTTGGCGAAAATAGTTATCGTGGCTAACATAGATTAGCGCTCCGGAATATTTCTGGAGCGCTGTTTCTAACTCCTCAATACTCGGTAGGTCAAGATGGTTGGTTGGCTCATCCAGAATAAGCAGCTGAGGATTGTTCGCGAGCATGCTAATAAGCTGGAAACGAGCTTTTTGGCCGCCCGACAAACGCGACAGGGGAGTTGTACGATCGGCGTCGGTAAAAAGATAGTCGGCACAAAGTTGGCGAATTTTCGTATCGGAAATCGATACATTTCGCCCGAGATACAGCTTTTCAATCGCCGCTTCTAATGTATCGCTCAAGTACTTCTCGTCAATCTCCTGCTCATATATGCCAACGCGAACTTGAGGAGTCAGCGTAAGCTCTCCAGAATAGAGAATAGGCACCGACGACGCGGGCATCCCATCCGACGCCGCACCTTGGCTCACCAGTAACTCCCGTATTAACGTCGTTTTGCCGGCTCCGTTACGCCCGCGAAGCTCAACCGCCTCGCCCTCGCGAACCTCAAAATTAACTCCCTCGAATAATACGCGCTCACCATACCCAAGAGCTACGTCTTCGGCCCGGACCAACACTCGTCGCGAACGGCGCTCTTCATCCGACACGTTCATTCGAATATTACGCGCTTTGAACTTGTCGTATCGAGCCGACGCCTTGTAGTCGAGCGCGCCTACCGATTCTTTATCTATCCAAAAGGCTGGGCGCTCCACTTCCGATAGCTC
>JARKOR010000242.1 GCA_029975625.1 Nanosynbacter sp.
CTGAAATCTTTTTTGCTATACTGCTAATAATAACATAAGCAGGATGGGCATGATCATGAAAAAGTGCGGTATCGTTTCACTTATTTTCTCGTTAATCGTGTCGCTTGCCGCCCCGGCTGGGGCGGTTTTTGCGATGGATGAGGGGGAGACAGAGACGCCGGCGTCAATAAGGGATACTTTAATAACTACCGACGACAAAGCGGTTGAGTCGGAGGATGTCACGGCGAGCGAGACGGGGATTATGCCTGCGCAGGTGGGCGACGAATCGGAGTCTGAAATAATCACGTCAAACGAGGCGGATGTAGCCAACTCGGAGCCATTTGTGTTATCTGAACAACCGGAAACGCCAGTTATTGACAGTGGACAAGCATTCTCAGCCGGGGTAGTAATCAGCCGGCTACAGACGACCGGTGGTACAGGAAAAACTGACGAGGAGCTTATTGAATTGTATAATAATAGCGACGAGCCTATTGATATCACTGATTGGTGTGTAGAATCGTATAAAAAGGCGAACCCGGCCGCCGCGATATTAGTAGGATGTATCTCTGCTGGCTCGGGTATTGGGTGGAGGGTCATCTTACCATCTCGCAGGCCTTACGTATTTGCTAGCGCATCATTCATCAAGGCGAACAAAGATGTAAATGGCAAGGATTTTGCGGCAGACCAGGCGTTTGCGGCTAGTGGAGTGCTCAATAATGATGATGGAAGAATTATTCTCCGTGACGCGGCGGGTCATCTGCATGACGCGGTAACTTGGGGAGGGGCAACAGAATTACCGATTGATCAGGGGCTGACAAGGGCGGTAATTAACAAGGCATCATATGTGCTAGAGCGCAGATTCGATGACGATACGATGCGCTACATTGATACAGATGATAACAATGCTGATTTTCTCACCAATGTTAGCCGAGGTGTTTATCTAACTGGTCGAGCGGAGGAGGTGTACGATGCGTGTCTAAATGTCCCAGGCTTACAAACCACTCCAGGACAACTCTATCGCGATGAAATCACTGGCCAATGTACGGATACGCGGCCACAGGTAAACCTTTGCCCAAACATTGTATTATCAGAGGTGGCGGCAAATGTTGAGGAACAATTTATTGAACTGCAGAATATCAGCGGCGAGACTGTTTCGCTTGCTGGCTGCAAGCTGCAGACGAACCGCAGTACGAAGTCGTACGTTTTTTCGGAAAGTGAGGCGGCGGAACCTGGTCAGTATGTAACAATCTTGATTGCGGACACTGGCTTGACACTAACTAAGACGACTACGGGAACGGTATATCTATTATCATCCGATGGGAGCATTGAGGTTGATACTATTAAGTATAGTAGTTTATCAAAGGAGACAAGTTGGTCAAGAATAGGCAATGAATGGAAACAAACGTATGTTATGACGCCAAGTGCGGCCAACGTGTATGCTAAATATCCCGCCTGCGATGAGGGGTATTGGCGCAACGAGGAGACGGGACGGTGTAGTAAGATTATCGAGCCTGTCGCTTTGACTGATTGCGGCGAGGGTCGCGAGCGGAACCCTGCGACGGGGCGTTGTCGCAATATAGCCACTGGCTCAACGTTGGCGCCATGCAAGGAGGGTCAATATCGGTCGGAGGAGACGAATCGGTGCCGGTCGATTGCTAGCGCTGCGGCGAGCGTGCTAAAACCTTGCGCGGACGACCAGTTTCGCAATCCCGAGACAAATCGGTGCAAGAAGATAGCGAGCGCCGAGGAACTAGCTGATTGTGGTGAAGGTCGCGAGCGCAACCCGGAAACCAATCGCTGTCGAAATGTTCGCGCCGCGTCTATGCCTTTGGCGCCGTTTGCTGCGGAGCAGATTACTCAGACTGCCCAAGGAACGTTTGGCTGGTGGGTATTCGGTGGCGCGTCAGTTCTTGCCGTGGGCTATGCGGGGTGGCAGTGGCGTTTTGAGATGGGGCGATTGGCGCGAAAGGTGCGAGGGGCGGTTTTATCCGGTCCAAAAGAATAGTACAATGAAAAGGTGAAGATTATTGGTATTGACCCAGGTACGGGTATTTTGGGCTTTGGCGTCATTGAAGTAAAAAGGAATACTTTTTCTATGATAACCGCGGGGGTTATTACTACGCCGGCCCACACGCCGCTCGATGAACGTCTTGAGGATATTTTTGATGGATTGACAGAGATTATTGCCGAAACAAAGCCGGATGTGATGAGTATTGAGAAATTGTTTTTTGCGCAGAATGTTACTACGGCGATGAGCGTGTCGCATGCGCGCGGTGTCGCTATGCTTACGGGTCGAAAGGCGGGGTTACCAATCGCCGAATATACACCCTTAGAGATTAAACAAACGCTGACGGGATATGGTCGTGCTGATAAGAAACAGATGCAGGAAATGGTCAAGGTACAACTTGGACTTCAGTCGATACCAAAACCGGATGATGCGGCGGACGCTCTTGCGGCGGCGATTACCCATGCACTGATGAGCCGCACGCGAAGTCTGGTATAATAGAGAGGTGATTACGCGCTCAAAAAAGCCTAAAAAACACTACGCCAAGCGTCAGCGACATTCGCCACTTACGCGTTTGAAGTGGTGGTTACGCGCTAAATGGCGCTGGTTCTTGCAACTTAAGTGGTGGCAAAAAACATTGCTTATTGGTGGTCCGCTGCTTGTTATCATCTTGATTATTCCACTTCTGACGTTCTTTTATTTTGCCCTTACGATGGGTGATATGGAGCAGTTGATGAATCGCAATAACACAGGTGTGGTGCTCAAGGATGTTCATGGCGAGGTGTTTTATAGTACGGGGACGGCTCGTCATCGCGAGACGATACCGCTTGAAAATATCGCAAAGACAACACAACAGGCTCTTATTGCGAGCGAGGATAAGAATTTCTATGACCATCGGGGTATATCTATACTGAGTACGCTGCGGGCCGTTTATGGCTATGTCTTCTCTGGCGGCGGCGAGTTTGGTGGGTCTACGTTAACGCAGCAACTAGCAAAGATGACGCTGCTCTCAAGTGAAAGAGGTTTCTTGCGTCAATATCAGGCGTTTTCGGTGGCATTAGCAATCGAACAACGCTATACCAAGGACGAGATTTTGACAATGTATCTCAATACGGCATATTTTGGCAATAATTCGTTTGGTATTGAGCAAGCCGCAAGTAATTATTTCAATAAAACACCGGCTGACCTGACTCTCGCAGAAAGCGCGATGCTGATTGGGCTGTTGCCTGCGCCAAGTATTTATTCCCCGGTGACAGGCGATGCGGAGAAGGGCAGAGAACGACAAGAGGAAGTACTGAAGAGGATGGTGCGCGAGGGTATGATCTCCGAAGATGAACGGAGCGCAGCGAGCGCAGAGGAGCTAGTCTTCCAACCGCCTGCGGTCATTGAGAATGACGCGCCGCACTTTACGGAAATGGTAATGGCGGAATTGTACGAAAAATATGACGAGGAAACGGTTGAGCGCTCCGGATACCAGGTAACAACCACGTTGGATTTGACACTACAACGCCAAGCTCTAGAAAATATCCGGAGCCAGGTTAGTTATATCCAGAATATGGGCGGCTCAAATGCCGGGCTGATTGCTATCGATCCGAAGACGGGCGAAATTCGAGCTCTTGTCGGGAGCGTGGATTATGCGAACGAGGAGTGGGGCAAGGTAAATATGGCGATAACGAAACGTCAGCCGGGTAGTACTTTTAAATCGCTTTATTATGTTGGCGCGCTCGCCGATGGGGTGATTACGCCGGCAACTATCATAAAAGACGAGGCGATTAATATTAATGGCTATCAACCACAAAACGCGACTCGACAGTATTATGGTAATGTTACCGTGCGGCAGGCGTTGGCTCGTTCTCTTAACATTCCGGCGGTAAAAGTCATGCAGGAATATGGCGTTGAGAAATCAATTGAGTCGGCAAAATCGCTTGGAGTAACCACGCTGGATAAAGATCCAAGCGAGTATGGTTTGGCTCTCGCAATTGGTGCGGCCGAGGTTCCCCTTCAGCAGATGACAAATGCATATGCTGCGTTCGCGAACAGCGGCGGTTTGCGTGAAAATACCACGATTCATGAAATTCAGAATAAGTTTAACAAATCCATTTATTCTCACCAAAGTAAGCCAACCCAAGCCGTCAGCGCAGCAGGTGCTTACCTTCTGACAAGCATCTTGTCCGATACAAACGCGCGGGCATTTATGTTTGGTACGTCCTTGAACGTTCCCAGTAAAACAGTGGCGGTAAAAACAGGAACGACCGACGATAATCGAGACGCTTGGGCAATTGGCTATACGCCCGATATTGCAATTGGCGTATGGGTCGGCAATAACAATAATGAGGTGATGGTTAGCGGCGGAGCGGATATGGCTGGTCCGATTTGGCGAAAAACGATGCAGCAGGCTATTGGTACGGGTACTCCAGAGTTTACTCGGCCAAGCGGGGTGGTTGAGCGATACGTTTGTTATGGTTCAGGCGGTCTTGCGAATAG
>JARKOR010000253.1 GCA_029975625.1 Nanosynbacter sp.
TGCGGTTGTGCCCGCGCTGAGTGCTCATGCCGGTCAGTAGTAGCATAGTCACTCGGAGCGAGGGGAAACAATTTTGAGTGGTTTCCCGAAATTGCTCGGCTATTTTTCAAACGGAAAGGTTGAGCTGTTTTTGCGACCGTCTCCTTCCAAGCTTCTCAGGCCTAGCGAGCACCCAGTCTCATGGTACATAGTCAGGGAATCAACCGTGCCGCGCTCGTATAATAACTTCATCGCGAGGGACTCAAACCGTCCTATATATCACTCTTTCCCACCCTCTCAACGTTCATGTTGATCAATTTGCCTCTCAATCAACTGTTCACAGTATAGCACTTTTTGTATTTTATGTCAATAATGTTGTGGCTATAACTATCCATAACAGGGGTAGAAAATACTTACTTTTTGTCAAAATATGATTGACATATGCAACCGAGTGTGCTATATTAGAAGTATATGAACGACCAGCACCCCTTTGACACCACCATTCTACACAAAGCCGGCCTCACTGAGAGCCAGGCCAAAGGCTACCTCGCGCTCATCGAACACGGCGTGCTCTCCCCCGCTGAACTCGCCAAAAAAACAGGTGAAACCCGCACCAATGGCTATATGATCTGCGAAAAGTTAGTAAGTCTCGGTCTCGCCACGAAAAAAGAGGGCAAAAAAGCCCTCTATACCCCTAATCACCCCTCAGCCCTTGAAACGCTAGCAGAGCGGCGGCGAAAAATTCTCATGCGAAACGAGCAAGAAGTGAAGAATGGGATATCGTCGCTTGTAGACTACTACTATGATAAACGCGACACACCTGGTGTTACCACGGCAGTTGGACGGAGCGCGATAGAATTCGTATACAACGCCATATTAGCTGATAAGCAACCCCTCGAATACTTACGCTCTCCCTACGATTCAGGCTATATGAGTAGTGAGTACTATCGAGAATACGGCTTGAAACGTGCTGAGGCGCACATAGACACCAAAGTCATCGCCATCGCCACGCCCCGTTCGTTGAATCGCTGGTCACTGGAGTATGATGAAAGACGGCGAATAGCTCAACGCACCTGGCTCACAAGCAAACAATACGACGCAAAGGTTGAATGGAGTGTATATGGCGACAAGGTTTCCGCCCTGACTTTTGGTGAAGAGCCTATCGCTCTCACGATTCATAGCAAAGATATCGCCGAATCATTCCGCCAGATTTTTGCGCTCATACGCTCCCAGGGAGAGGCAGCTGACCGCAAAAAAACACCCGCAGAGTAAGCTACGCTGCATCGCCGACTCAATGCGCCAAATATCTTCCAACTGGTTAAGCGGCAGTCTTCCCCGAGCCAGTATTCGTCGCCCGAATCGCCATTGTAGCCATTCCCCGTCGCGCCCGTGCTCGTTCGTATATCTCTTGCCTCCCGATCAACTTATTGGCGAGAGCACGGACATAGTCAGCAAATACCTCGCGATCTCCACGTTTTTGATCAATCAGATCGTAAGTATAAGGACCAAGTCCAAGCTTTTTTGCCTCTTCATAGCTGTAGCCTCCACGAATTTTCCGAGCCTCACCAATCACTTCGGCAACCACCCTTGACGCACCATCGGCATGCGCCGAACCGATGTCGAACGACACCTCGGCGTGTTCGGCGTCAGGATCGACTATACCGGTTGACATAAAATACGTGCTCTTGTCAAGACGACCATTCATCGCCCTGCGTCGCACCGCTCCCTTCAGGGATAGCGCTTCACTGCGCCGTTCTTCGTCATAACTAATACTAATCCGTGCGCCCTTACCCTCTTTAATATACCGTTCGCGCTCCGTCGCGTCTTCTGGCATTTTACCGTGCGTCGTCAACTCAATAGCACCCGGGTATTTCTCGCCTGTTGCAGGATTCACAAAGTGGAAGAGCATCGTATCGCCTGCCTCGTGTACCTTTATAGGAACACCATGCTCAAGCATCTCGACCGTACCGCCTGACCACTCCTGCAGCTTGTCGAGCGCCTTAACTGGCTTGTCAATGTCTTTATCCCCACCAAGCCGCTGGTTCAAAACAAACATACTTTCCGCCGTCCGTGTCGAAATACCGCGACGTAGGTCATCCGCCAAACCCTGGTCAATTTCCGCAAAGATTCCCCTGGTTGTAAATTGCTTGACGTTACTGACAATCCCAGTTACCGCATCGATTGCTCCCATGGCATCATAACCCATGTCGCGTTTTTCGACAACGCCCAGCATTTGTTGAACAAGGTCGGGTCCGAATTCCTCTACTGCAAAGTGTTCACCACCGAGCTGTTTTGCCGAGTCGCGATAATGATGACTCCTGGACCATCTTGCGCGATACATTGCATTCCGTCCATGCTCCCACACATCATCGACTGTTTTACCACCCACTAATCGAGCGGCAACATGAGCATCACCCGTTGACTCAAGAGCTGCTTGTCTTTTCTGTAAGTAGGCAAACAAACGCTCCTTATTAAACTTTTGGCGCGTCCCACTGCCACCTCGTCTCAATATAATCGTGAGTATTTCATCTGGCATTTCTTCGGCAAGACGAGGAAAACGTATTGCCGCCTCATCAAACACGTCCGATGCGTTCCGCAGAACAGCATCAGTACCCTCAGGACTAATCGTTGTCAGTGTCAGAATATTAAACGGCGTCAAAGCTGCTAAGAAACGACCATCAGGGCTCTTAACACCAAGACTCTCGAGATATTCCTGGCGATCAACTGCAATCGCTGCCGCACTTCTCACTGACTGGCGGCTCGCTTCGTAGGCGTCACGATTCACAGCAACTCGTCGCAATCGCTCCCAACGCCCGAAAAAACTCTCGACCTTATCGGCAATTTCATCTGATGCGGAGGCGTCCTGCCTTAGGTCATTAGTCAGCTCATCACCAAGGTAAGCGCGAACTTCATCATCCGAGAAATTAAGTACCAACCTCGTAAACGCGGTTTGCTCAGTTTGTGAAATAAGCCCTTCTTGTCTATCCATCCCCACAAGACCAGCCACGAGCGAAAACTTATCAGCGATTGCCTGGTTAAGATCGTCCGAAAGCTCGATACCGCGTCGCATCGCCAATTTATTCACTGTTCGCGTAACCGCATCGAGAGTCCCGGTATAGTCATCCCACTCCCGACCCTTTGCGTCCATCATTTGCCACACCACATCGGGATTGGCATGTTCCACCATATCACGCGGCGCCGGTCCAGCAACACCATGAGGCATATTACGCAGTTCACGAACAACATCTGGAAAACCGAACTTGGTAGCAGATGGTGTGTTCTTATAATTCAAGGTGGGCATTTTTTTGTTTTTAGTTTCTCCTATACAATTATTAGCACAGATACGTAAAAAAGTCAATAGGCCGCCTACACGACAGGGCTCATTATCTAGTTATTTGTGCCGATATAGGCATTGCTTGCCTGAAAGCTCGCGTCCGCGTACAAAATTTGTACAAAGGGTGAGATTTCAGGAAATTTGAGGAAAGCATGACGCTCTTTCCTCGTGGGGGATGATTGAGATTCATCTCCAGCGGCTCAATAATACGTAGAGCTCCAAAGCTTGTGCTGATGATAGAAGCGAGGAGATAATCTCACCCACTCCCACCTTATGCGGCCGTCAGCTCGGCCTGAGAGTTGTGGGTGGATGAGGTGTAATCCTACACCACCCCATACCTGAAGGCTTTACCTTCTCAAGCGCGGTATGCGCAGAGCCCAATTTTGAGCCTTGTCCGGGTTGACTGCCCGTGCAGTTTTT
>JARKOR010000255.1 GCA_029975625.1 Nanosynbacter sp.
AAATCCGCAAGGAAAACTACCACCGGATAGAACGCTGCTACGGCCCGTTCCAGCGGAGCTTCTCCCTCCCCCAGTCCATCGACCGGGAGCACGTCAAGGCGGTCTGCGACAAGGGGGTGCTGACCATCACCATGCCGAAGAGAGAAGAAATCAAGCCGAAACAGATAACTGTGGAAGTGACGTGAGCTTCACGTAAACCCAAAAACACCTCTGCTGTTACCAGGGGCCGGATTTCTCCGGCCCCTTTGTTTGCGGGTGCTCCCGGGAGAACAATGGAAGGCGAGGGTCGCCCCTTCTTGAATCCTTCCCTATTCAATCGCCTCCCACGGGCAATCGGGTTCTTCGGGATAATTGTGGTTGTCGTATATTACACCGGCCCCTCCCCACATCTTTATGCCGCGCATTCCGTACATGCTTGGGTACGTGCTGTCGTCGTTTCTGACCGCGGCGCCGAGATAAGTGTCGTTATCCGGCAGATGGACCCAAAGATCCTCATCCTCGGGCGACATGGCCCGCCACAGGTCGCTTATGTTATACCTGAAAGAGTAATCGGTCAGGATGTACCCCAGTCTTCTGTATGCGCCTGCAGAAAGAGCCGAGCCGCCCGATAGATTATACGTAGTCGGAGATGCTGTTACGACAGTTCCCTGGGTGGACGAGCCCCGGTAATAGATATCGGTAAGCTCATGAGGGAAAATATCGCTTTCATCGGCAAGGCTGTTCCCGTTATCGTCTACCGCCGCCAATGCCTCGGGACTGCCGGAGACATACCAATTCCCTTTGATGCACACTTTGTCGGTGTTGTTGAAAAGATCGACCGGAGTGGGTTCGGAGATGTCGCGATAGCCGACGGCAGAGATGACGGGGGCGCCTTCGGCGCTCGCGCCGGAATAGATGACGTTGAGCTCGACATGGGTCGCGTTGTAAGGCAGCGGGACCGATGACAGGTCAAAGACCAGCTCCACAGGCGTCCCTTGCGGGAGAGCTGCCACGCCGTTGGCTTCCGGAATCCTGATGAGATATGCCGCACCGTCCTCCGGCTCGGTCTCAACGGGTTCGGACTGAAACGGGAAGGATTTCGCCTCGCGGTATTCCAGCGCAAGCTCAAACTTGCCTCCAGGTAATGACAATCCGCCGGGAATATCCGTAGTTACGGCAACCCTCAGTTCCGGAAAAGCGTTTTCCGTTGTTGTGGTTTTGGCGTAAACGCCGGTGGAGGGAAGGGAGATATGGAAGTCCGTGGCGATGCCTTCGATGGGTTCAAGCTTACTGACGGCAACCGAGCCCGCCTCGTTGCCGAGTTGCCCCTTAAAGACGAGTTGCATCGTCATGTCGCTGAAGAAATGAGGCAGCGGGTCGTTGGAGAAATCGAAAGTAAGTTCAACCGGGTTCGATAGGTCTATGTTCTGGGGGTTAGAGACTTTATAGATGTAATCTGACGGGCTGGTTCCCTCAGTCGGATAACCAAGGAGATACTTGTTTCCTCTCAAAGCTGTTTCCGCGAGTGGCTTGTAGCGAATTACCAGTGTCGCTTCACCGGTACCCAAGTTTTCACCGGGGGTGTCGTTCTGCGCCATTATTTTCACCGAACGGAAACTGATATCGTCGGGGGTGGACGATACGTTGATTTTACCTCGAAAGAAGTAGTCGAGGATTGCGGCGGAGTAGCCTACGGCTTTCGGCAGTATTTCATTTGCATAGGTTTCGTGCACATTATTATCCAGCCACACTTCCTTAATCTGGGGATTGCTGATAGACGCTTCCGCTTCGCTGTTGATCAGGCTGAGTGCGGCAAAATGATCAACGGCCTCTCCGTTCTGTGGGCAAGCCTTTCTGCTGACGTATTTGGTAGGTCTTGACGAGCCGGCCAGATTGTCAACACATATGAACTGATTGGCATGATCAACATTGATTTGCGGTAAAGGAAATGCATGCTCTGCTGAAGGTTTGTTGTTTGGGATGGTTTCGTCACTGAAGTAATTGGCATTCGTGAATTCGGCCAAGCCGGGGATTGATCCGTTTTGGTTGGTATCCCAAAAGTCGGTTAGACGGCCGCCTTCGAAAACAGGAATCTCGGAAGCAATTATCTCAGGTGTTATTCTTGCAATAAGACCTGGATTAACCTGGACGTAATATTCAAAAGGGTTTCCAAACCACTTGGTCGGATTCATTGAGTTTACTCCGTTAAAACTCAGGTGGGACTTAAAGTCGTTCCTAACGTGAGCAGGCACCGCCATGTCCTCCAAAAGGTGCAACACCTGTCCGACGGAACGGAATGTCTTCACGAAATTGCTCTCTCTGTCAACCGCGCCGGTCGCGGTCAATGCCTGATAGAAATAGGCTCTAGCGTTGTCCCATCCCATAACCTGCCCATTTCTAGATTCCGACACCCCGTCCCGAGAAGTGTACCCAGTCGCCCAGGTTATGTTTGAATAGCGAGACCAGGATGAACAATACAGGTTTATCCACCAAGGCGAATCTGTCATAAAAGATTGGTCCCACAGTAGGTGTGGATTGTGGAAATGGTTTGAGGCGCGACACATGGGAGTGTCTTCCAAATAACTACCTTCTTTTAGCCACCAGGAAATTGAATTTCCATTTATAGAATATGAAACTCCTTCATCAAATCCAATATAATTTTTAACATATCCTGTCAACTGTGAGGCTTCTATTGCTCTTTCAGTTAATGCTCTATGACTCAATTCATTATCAAACGAATAAGAGGTAACCGCATTACTTAAAATCATTGCTGTTACAAAAGCTATTATTCCTCGGCGAAATAGTATTTTCATTTTAAGCGCCCCTTTTCATTGTGCCTTTTCAAGCTCTTCCCACTTATAAGCAAGTGACATCATTTTGCCATAATGAGTTAAGGTATTTAAAAAATAAACATGTTGCTTATGAGACATATTATTTGTAAACCGCTGCAGTTTTATGCTGAAATCATCTCTAACGAAGTCTTCACGCTTTGCCCAATCTGGGAATACATATAAATTATTCCAAGCGACATAACCTTTCTTGTAAATAGTTATACGTGGCGGATTAAGAAATGGGTCAAAAGGACTCGAAATAAAAATCATGCCATCTTTGTTGGTTAATCCTTCAAACACTGTATGAGGTTTAGTATAAGATAGTCCTAACCCGTATGTTTTAGTCCATTCCACCAAAACAACTGCGCCTTCAATTGGGTCTCCGGTTATTTCATCCACAACCTTGCCATGTATTCCCGAATAGCAGCCAGCAAGCAGTATGAAAAATGTTATTATGATTAACTTGGCTCTGTTAGTAATCACATGTTCCTCCAGCTAGATTTTTTATTTCTTCAAAGGATTTAAGTGCTTCCCAGCGATAAGCATTTTTGAACAATTCTTTATGTTCGGATGCAGCCCATGAATGAATGGCACTGCTTATAAATGTGGTATGCGCATCATAGGAATATTCCGATTTAAACCTATCCAATTTAAATACATATCCATCCGACCATCTAAAATCTGTCCTTTTTTTGGAATCTGGAAAAATGTATTTGTTATTCCAGGCAACATAGCCTTTTCTGTAAATGGTGACATCTGGTGGATTAACTAGTGGATTGAAGACAGTAGGTATATTGATTATTCCATCGTTATTAGTTAACTCTTCAAATACTTCGTAGGATTTCGTATATGTCAGTCCTAATCCATATGTTCTTGTCCATTCCACCAACACCACCGCCCCTTCAATAGGATCCCCAGTTATACTGTCGACAACTTTGCCGTGTATACTTGGATAACAACCGGAGATCAGAAAAATTGACGCAATGATGAACGGTTTAATTATTTGAAAGAACATGTCTTTTCTCCTTTTGGTGGCAAATATGACCTTTTGATTAGCGATCAAGGTGTTAGAAACCCAGTATTTTCCAGACTCCCCTTTCGTCTTTCACAAAGTTGAGAGGATAGGCATATTCACCACCGCTTTCCGCCCTTATTGCTCCTGCCTGAGCGGCTTTCCCTGTTGCGGTAAACAGTTCGATTCTATTTATCTCCGTCAGCCTGGCTGAAATGCGTCTCGAAGGATCTGTAAAAATCAACCCAAATCTGCCGCGGGCACTTTGAACAAAATGGCTCAGCGCTGTTTCGATGTTACCCGCAAATACTGCTTGCCTCATATTTTCCCATCTGGTTCTTAAGAGACTCTCCAATTGGCTTTTAGACTGCACCGATATCATTACAGAATCAGTATATGTCACTCCATCCGGTCCTTCGGCAGAGGCGATGACGATGTATGCTCCTTCCACCATCAGATTAGCTGTATACTCAGTCGGAATTGACCCTTGCGCCAAGGTTACCGGCACCGGACCGGAAATTGATATTGAGGGATTGCTGACAATGAAAGAGCCGTCCAAGCGTAAGTATACGTCAACTGGAGCGGCGCCCGCTTCCACGTTGGGAATGATGCGCAGGAAATGGCCCGGTTGAGAAGTGACCGTTCGAGTTGCCGTCGCAGTAAGTCCGTTCACATCCGTGGCCGTTACGGCAATCGTATTCTGCCCCTCCTGCAATGGCACGCGGTTGACGATGAAGCGGCTGCCGGAAACCGTGGCCGGCATGCCGTTCACGGTAATGCCGGTTTCCGCGCCGGTGGAGTTGACAAAGGCGCCCGTAACCGTCACATCAGGCCCGGTGATGGTCGCGCCATCGGCCGGCGATTCGATGTATACGTTGAGGATGGGCGGGACATCTTCGATCCCACCTTTGCCGTCGGTCAATTCCGCGAACCTGCCGGCGAAAGCTGTTCTCAGCGTCTCTATTGCCGGTAGGGCGGCAGACGGGTCGTCCCCCGGCCGGACGAGAAGAACGAACCCAAGCTTGAATTTCTTCTGTGAGGCTGTCGAATCCGGTATCCTCGCGCCTTCGGCGGCGATGATCTCGTCAATGGTCACGGTCCTGGAGGTACCGGTGACGGTGGCGCCCGGTTGCGGAAGCTGGTTCTTGTCTATGGCTGGATTCTCGATCAGTAGCATCGGCGGCACCTGCTCTTTCGGGATCATCCCCATCAGGTACAGGTCCAACGGGCTGAATCCGCTCATGGCTGTTATGGAAGTGAAAGATCCATCTCCGTTGTCCTTCCATCCGTTGCCGTACATGAGCGAACCCTTGCCGTCCAGCAGGTAACTCCAGTGGGCGCTGTCACGACCAATTAAGCCGGTGTTAAGCGTGTTGTCGGGATTCATGAAACGAACATAGGCTCCGAATCGATGCATCAGCTCGTGGTTGAGCGTGGTCAGGGTTGTATCCAGCTTCGGCCCGTAAGGGTTTGCGGCAAGGCTTGACACATTCCCCATGTCGATGGTCCCCTGAAGCCTACCGGGACTGCCGAATGATCCAGAGTTGTCGAAGACGGGTCGATTTATCCCCTGAATGTCGTTTTGCACCTCCAGGTAGAAACCCTGGGCGTCGGTTTCCGGGAGGGCATAGTCAAAGGTGGAGAGAATAACCAGGAAGTCGAGATCGCCGTGAGACTTGAAGTACTCCTTGGCTACCGCCTGACGCGGCTGGTCGTTGATCGAACCGTCGGTTTGCTTCGCGTCATAGGTCCCTGCGGCCTCCATTACAGTTACATTCCCGGTATCTCCAAGATTGCGAACCGCGAAGGTTGCGAGGGAAATTTCCATGCTCACAATCTCTCCTTGTCCGATGGTACGGCTGAACGAGTGTGGCAGGTAACCTTCCTTGCTGATCTTCCCTGATGCGGGTCCGGGAGACAGTCCGGTGATATTAAAACGACCATCCGTGTCTGTCGACGCATCATATACAATTCCCACTGCGTCGGTAACCGTAACATTGACGGAAGAAATCGGAAGCCCGTTGCTTGCGTCGGTTACGGTCCCATGGATAGTACCGCTGGGGTCAAAGGTGATAGTCATACTCTTTTCGGCGCTTTGACCGTACTGGTTGCTGGCAACCGCGACTATTCGAACCGGGCCCGCGCTAAGGGGGACGGCTATTGCGAACGAGTCGTTGATAATGGCAGCTGAGTGAATGGTGACAACCCCGTTGATGGTGATGTTTACGGTTACGTTGTCGGCGTTTTGTGCAGTGCCGGTTACCGTAAGCGGAGATGAAGTGATAAGCACGCCATCTGCCGGCGAGACGATATTCAATGTCACGGTTGCCAGAGACATTACAACGCTGACCACACCCGTCTGGCCCGGAGAGAGTACGCCGCTCTCAGACCTCGTCGTCAAGCCGAGTCCCTCGAAGGTGATGGTGTAGTTGCCCGGTATGATACCGTTAACAATGTAATTCCCTTGGCTGTCGCTGACACAGCTTTTGGTGCCCACGGCATCGGTTACCTTCACTACAACACCCGCCAGCAATCTGTTGTCGGATAATGTGATGTTACCCTGGAGCGATGCGGGCGTGAGCTTTACAAGGCCCGTGTTACGGTTGATGTTATGGCCCGGCGTCAACGCTCCATTTTCGGAAGTTGTTGCGTATGCCGGCTTTTCAAAGGTAAGGGTGTAATTTCCGTCAGGCAGCGACGGGAAGGTATAGAAGCCGTTGGCGTCGGAAATCGCGGTCAGAGTACGGCTGAAAGCAATGCTGAACTGGTCTGTGAGGAGACTTCCGTTTGGGGAGGATAGGTTTTCTACGATGAACTCGACCCAGCCGTTCTGATCATAATAGCCTGTCGCGCCGGCTGGTACTGTTTTTTCAATAGTGAGAAACGAATCACCTTTTGTGAAGATGAAGTAGTTACCATCAGGGTATGCGTCTCCTTCACTTGAGGCGATGAGCGTTCCGCCATATTCACGCGATCCGGTCGTACGATTCAACGCCGATATCCCCAATATGTGCTGACTATCACCAACCATCCGCAAATAGGGAGGTTCACCCATGGCCGGTCCGGAAACATCAGGCTGATCGTCGATATATGTTTTAAATACCAGGGACGAGTCTATACGGTTCCAGATGCCGTTATTTCTAACAAAGGCAGGTGTGTTTGCCTGAGCGGGGCCATTTGTCCAATAGATGTGCTTGAAATAGGGTGGATCAACATAATGACCCTTGATGACAAGGTAGTACTGTTGTCCCGCTGCAAGTGTGACAGGGATCGGAAAGTTGAACTCATCTTGACAGAAGTGCAGAGTGATGAGCGAAATATATTTTAACTCAGATTCAGCAAGAACATTCTCTGCACCGCCATCCAGGGCGGATCTTAATTGTACATATATTAGTTCTCCCGTATTCCAGTTATATGATTTGCCAGTGTCCATAAACATGACTTTTGTTAATGACCCACTTCTTGTGGGAACGAATGCCTGGGCAAGATATTCGTCGTCGCTGAACACGCTGGTTCCGACCCACCGCACGGTGAGCGAGTCATTTGAGCCGTAAGGAGCTCGAACCCTGAAGGTCATATACTGGTAGTCACCTCCCGGGCTGGTGCAGCGGAACCTAGCGCCGTCATCGGTCGTAACCGTTTCGTAGTCCGAGGCGCTGAGGTTGCTGAAATAACAGGAGTAGAGCATGTCTGAAGGGTCCTTGCTCGTGATGCCGCTAAGGTTCAGGGTGACCGTGACGCCTTGCAAGGGGGTACCATGCTCCATATCCGTCACTGTGCCGCTGATGGAGCCTAATTCGGTAAGTATAATGGTAAACGATTTGGTTGCTGTCTGGTTGTTGGCATCCTTCACTTGTACGGTAAACACGCTGGTACCCAAGAGTGAAGGGGTACCGCTGATTATGCCTTCACTGCTGAGAATAAGCCCTTCAGGCAGAGCTCCGTCCGTCACGGACCACGTGAATGGAGGCTTGCCGCCATTTGCGAGCAACGTCTGGTTGTATGCGAACCCTGCATACCCGTCGTGGGTGTTGTCTGAGGTGATGACCAGTGTGGAATGGATGTTTACGGTGAGCGATTTTATGTCGGCTTTATTGTTCGCATCCGTCACTTGAACAGTGAGTGTGCTGATCCCGGCGGTGGTCGGGACGCCGCTGATTACCCCTGAGTCGCTGAGAGTGAGTCCTTCAGGCAGCGCGCCACTGGCGAGGGAGTAAGTGTACGGCATTTTACCCCCTGATGTCGCGATTGGCTGACTGAAAGCGATACTGACGTAACCGTCGGGCAATGCGTTGGTTTGAATTTGCGGCAGCGGCAAGGTTGATATCGAGAATGATTTCGTAACAACGGAATTATTACCGTCTTTTACCTGAATGGTAACGTTACTGTTCCCGATGGTAGAGGGCATTGTTCCACTGATAGTACCGGTTGCGGAATCTAATATAATACCGGTTGGCAGGCTGCCGCTTGCTATCGACCAGCTGTATGGGACTTGTCCTCCGGCTGCCTCTAAGGTCTGGCTGTATGTTGTGGCTGCGTAACCATCCGCGAGTGTGGTTGTCTTGATCTCGAAGGGGGTTTTGACGTTCAGCGTAATCGTTTTAGACGCCGTGGTGTTGGAAGCGTCTCTGACCTGGAAAGTGACGGTGCTGCATCCGGTCGTATTTGGCTTTCCAGTGATCACCCCGGTGACGCTGTTCAGCGCAAGCCCGTCAGGAAGGCTCCCGCTGATGATCGACCAGCTATAGGGGGTAATGCCGCCCGTTGCCGACAGTCTCCGGTTGTAAATGCGGCCTTGATAACCGTCATCCAGGGATGACGTGGAGATGCTTAATGGAAGGGGCGCCGTGGTAAAGCTCCAGGAAACATCGCTGGTCAGTCGCATGCCTGCCAGGTCCTTTATTCCCCGGCTGAGGAGTCCCTTGATTGAAGCTCCGGCCGGCATGGGCGCCGTCGGAACGAATGTGGCCGTGAGAGTTGCCGGCTCCCAGCTTACCGAACCGTCCAGAATAGGCTCGTACGGTGAAATCGGAGTTGCTGCCTGGCCGAGGCCGTTATCCCCCCAGCCAATAAGTGCGCCGTCACTCTTCAGAACAACCGTGTGATATCCACCCGTCGCAACAGCCACAGCGCCGACAAGGCCCTCAGGTACTGTTGTCTGCCCATATTCGTTATAACCCCAGGCGATAACAGTACCGTCGTTTTTTAAAGCTAATGAATGGTACCCGCCAGCTGCAATCGCAATTACTCCAGACAAGCCTTCGGGTACCGAGGTTTGACCATATTCGTCGTTACCCCAGGCGACGACCGTGCCGTCGCTTCTAAGGGCAATCGAGTGATTCTCTCCTGCCGCAATCGCAATCACTCCTGACAATCCACCGGGTACAGAGGTCTGGCCATACTCGTTATAACCCCAGGTGACGACCGTGCCGTCAGTCTTCAACGCTAAAGAGTGGAACCCACCAGCCGCGATTGCGATCACTCCGGACAGATCTTCGGGCGCAGAGGCTTGACCGGATTCGTTATATCCCCAGCCAATGACCGTGCTGTCGTTCTTCAAGGCTAACGTGTGGTATCCGCCCGCGGCAATCGCTAGTACTCCAGTCAGTCCTTCAGGAACGGTACTCTGGCCGTCATCGCCTTCTCCCCAAGCGACGACCGTTCCGTTACTTCTTAATGCTGCCGAATGGTCTCCGGCCGCTGAAATCGCTGTTACGTCAGACAATCCTTCCGGAACCTTCGCCTGGCCATATTCGTTCCCTCCCCAGGCGCGGACCGTACCGTCACACTTAAGTGCCAGGGTATGGGAAATACCTGCCGCAACCGCAGCAGTAGCGGATAGCCCCACAGGTACTGTAGCCTGACCCATTCCGTCATAACCCCAGACGATGAGTTCACCGTTGCTTTTCAACGCAATAGAGTGGGTATCGCCGCCGGCAATAAAAATTACATCGGACAGCCCCTCAGGGGCAGCGGTCTGGCCCAAATCGTCATTACCCCAAGTAATTATGGTGCCATCTTCTTTGAGGGCCAGAGAGTGCCATCCCCCGGCCGCTACCGCTATAACCCCGGACAACCCCTCGGGAACAGCCGTTTGGCCGAAATCGTTATAACCCCAGGCAACGACGGTGCCGTCGCTTCTAAGGGCAAGCGAGTGATCTCCGCCGGCTGCAACCGCAACCACTTCGGATAATCCCGAAGGTACATTAGTCTGACCTTGCACGCCATAGCCCCAGGCAAGGACCGTCCCATCGTCCTTCAGGGCGAGGGAGTGATTTCCTCCGGCGGCAATGGCGATCACCCCGGACAATCCGTCGGGAACAGCCGTTTGGCCGAAATCGTTATAACCCCAGGCGACGACAGTGCCGTCACTCTTCAGTGCAAGTGAATGATAACCCCCGGCCGCTACCGCTATAACCCCGGACAACCCCTCGGGAACAGCCGTTTGGCCGAAATCGTTATAACCCCAGGCAACGACAGTGCCGTCACTCTTCAGTGCAAGTGAATGATACCCATCGGCTGCTACCGCTGTCACTCCGGACAAACCCACGGGGATAGCGGTTTGCCCAAAATAGTTATCGCCCCAGGCAACGACTGAACCGTCATCTCTCAATGCTACATTGTGGCCGTACCCTGCCGCCACTCGCGTTACCAGTAAATTTCTGGAGATGATAAAGCTGCCATTCGTGATAGTTGCCGGATGTAGCTCTGAATTGAAGGTTGCGGACACATTGTCGGCGGCAACATTGACCGCATTCGGCAAGGGCGATACGCTGGTTACCGACAGGATGCCTTCGGTCCTGATGATGAGGGATTTATCCGCAGAGATCCCGTTAGCGTCCTTAAGCTGAAATGTCGGCATGTTGCTGCCGGCAATTGTCGGTGCGCCGCTTATGGTCCCGGTTGATGTATCCAGAGTGAGCCCCGACGGAAGTTTGCCCGCGGTTATCGCCCATGAATATGGTGGCCTGCCGGCACTGGCGGTCAGGGTCTGGTTGTAAGGCGCGCCAATGTTGCCTGTCGCCAGACTTGCGGTGACTATAGTGGGGCGAGCATAATTGATTATGGTCAAAGCCCTGGTAGCCGTGCTGTTGTTTGCGTCCGTCACCTCTACGCTAAATGTGCAGCTTCCGACATCAGTCGGTATTCCGGTCATGGCTCCGTCAGCGTTGAGGCTCACTCCGCCGGGAAGGCTTCCGTTGATAACTGCCCAAGAGTATGGGGGTGTACCGCCGCTGGCTGTCAGGGACTGACTATATGCAATGCCCGGATAGCCATCCGCCAAGGTCAAGGTGGTTATGTTTACTGTCTTGGAATTTATTTGCAAGGTGAGCGCTTTGGTTACTGTCTTCTTGTTGGCATCCTTAACCTGGACAGTGAAGGTTTTCACCCCTACTGATGAGGGAGTGCCGCTGATGACTCCACTGCTCTTCAAGGACAGTCCCGAAGGAAGGCTGCCGCTCGTCTTTGACCAACTGTAGGGGGTCTTGCCGCCGCTGGCGGTCAATGTCTGGCTGTAAGCGAGACCGATATTGCCGTTTGGCAAAGCCGAAGTGGTGACTTGCAATGCAGTGGACGAGATCTTTGCAGTGCTCTCCGTCCCCACCTTTGACGAGAACGTCGCCGTCACGCTCTTAGCGGTATCCATGGTTACCCGGCAGGTTTCAATTCCTGAGCATGCCCCCGCCCATCCTGAGAAACTTGAATTCCTGTCCGGCTCGGCGGTCAGGGTCACTATAGCCCCACGCTTGTAGGTTGCGCTGCCGGAATCGGCATCCCACTCAATCGTTCCTGTGTCAACAATAATTCTTCCAGCGCTGCCGGTCCTGTTGACGGTCAAAGGAACCGTTTGCCCGTCGCGGACCGGCCATACAAAGCTATTGAAGGATGTGTAATGATTCTCGATATCCGCTAATTTATCCCCGGTGAGCCTGAGGCCGCTCGGGCTGACATACCAGGCCTTGCCGGGTTTGCCCGTGACGTTGCTGGATGACCAGTAATGCTTGCGAATATTGATGAATCCGT
This sequence comes from Nanosynbacter sp., assembly GCA_029975625.1. Taxonomy (GTDB): domain Bacteria; phylum Patescibacteriota; class Saccharimonadia; order Saccharimonadales; family Saccharimonadaceae; genus Nanosynbacter. Next base: position 11,848 of record JARKOR010000255.1, read on the forward strand.
GCGAGGTAAGCCAGAGAGGTGGATTGTCATCACCGTGGTTGACCAATGATACCAGCTCATTGCAACTGGGAAGTCGCCAGTCGGAGAAACCGAGGTATTTTTCCAGATTCAGTTTTTCCAGGTAGCTTTCGGCGTCCCCCCAGGAAACCGCTCCCTTCATGTCCGTGCCGGCATATCCGTAGTATGGGTCACGGGTTGCCATCAGGTTTGCGTCCCTGGCCCAGATCAGTCTGCTTAAATTGTCGGTAAGGGTCTGGTTACCGTTGTCGGTAAAACGTGGAACAGGCCAGATTGTCCCAATCCTCAATTCTCCATCCTGTCCCGTCCCGGCGCACGGCTGCGCGGTACCGTTTTCGCCGTGACAGGTGGTTTGTCCCGTTACGGGCAGATTAATTAATGACGGATCCGTTTGTCCGCCACGTACAGGCCAGACATAGCATTCGCCGGATTTCAGATGGTCTTTTATTGTACCGGCATTCAAGTCCAACACCCACGCGGTGTTAGGTTGCATGAGTCCGGTGCTTGAAGACCAATAAGGGTAAGCAGTTACATCGTCAAAACCTTGTTGTCTCAACCATGCCGGGATTCCGGTTTCTTCGTGGTAAGCCAGCGAGTAAAGCTCTTTCAGGTTCGGAAGCCTCCAATCATCGAAACCCAGATAATTTTCAGCGTTGAGTTTCCTGATATATTCCAGCGCATGTTCCCATGTGACCGCACCGTCACCGCTTGTTGCGTCATTGTCGAACCCCGGATCATGCCTCGAAATTGGGTTGGCGTTCTGCGACCATACCAAGCCCGTCAGACTATCCGTAACAGTGCCGTTGCCGTTATTGCTGAGTCGGGGATTCGGGTACATCCGACCTTCCCTGATGTAGCCGGCATCGGTGATAGTGTAGTCGGGTTTCTGATCGTTTGTACGGTTAGAATTGGAATTGGCATGCGCACCGACAGAATGCATTATCAACAGGAAAAGGACCGGGAATACAGTTTTATTCATGGATAAGCTCCCTTTGGAGGATGTGAGCTATGGGGTTCGTTTCGATTTTATAGGATTGATGTTCACTTGTTTTTTTGAAGATGGCCGCCTCAATTTATAAAAATTATTAATTCAAAAAACGAAATACTAGTATAACAAAATTTATGTGTCAATATTTTATTAAATTAAAATTATGAAATTACTTGAGAGAACAAATGCCGTATTGCCTTGTCCGCCGCAACCTGCTAAAAAGAGACCTTTGTCCGCGGCGCCGGTCCGCCGCGGACCCCTTCGCAAAGGGCTCGAAACCGAAACGGAAAACGAGGAGCGTTGATGATCGACAAGAGACGTACCCTGAGGAAAAACAAGGCCCTGGCCGGCGGCATGATGGTGGTGGCCGCCATATTGTTCGTGGTCGCCCGATGGCACAAAGGGGCCGGCGGCTGGGAATGGGTCGGGGCGTTCGCCGAGGCCGCCATGATCGGCGCCCTGGCCGACTGGTTCGCGGTGGTGGCCCTGTTCCGCCATCCCCTGGGGGTCCCAATCCCGCATACCGCCATCATCCCGAACAAGAAGGAGGCCATTGCCGACAGTCTGGCCGTGTTTA
>JARKOR010000256.1 GCA_029975625.1 Nanosynbacter sp.
TCGATTCTTCCTGAACTGAAGTTATCCAGCACTGTCACCTCATCATCTAAAAGCAGCCTTTCCACCAGGTGGCTGCCTATGAAGCCTGCACCTCCGGTGACGAGGATGGATCTATTCTTTAACATCATCAGATGAAGCTCAATTCAGCTTAATCAAGATTGTGGAACTTCCTGTGGAGAGGATCTTAGATTACTTCTTCAGATTCCCGATGACGATTCTTGCCGCTTTTTCGCCTGATTGGAGCATGCCTCCGAAAATGGGTCCCATTCTTGGGCCGCCGCAGACGGCTGCTGCAGCCATGCCCGCCACAACCAGGCCAGGGTAGACTTCTTGTGTCATCTCCACTACGGTCTTCTCGCCCACTTCTGCCCACATGGGCTTCTCGCCCTTTACCCCATCTATGCCGATGATTGCTCCCGGAATTTTGCGTGCCACCACCCGGCAGACCGATGCCTCATGGCCTGTGCCGTCGATGACATACCTGGCTCGAATGCAGAGCGGATCAACGTGGATCTGAGCCATCTCTGCTGCAGTCCAGTTTATGACCAGGCCCACAACGCGATCCTGCTCACGAATCATTACATCCTCGACTGTGACCAGATTGACGATCTGTGCGCCTGCATCAATTGCGCCAGCCGTCAGCTTGGCCACGGTCTCGATTGAATTTGCAGCATAGTACCCCTTGCAGTGCTCATGATATCGGATGCCATACTCCTCAAGTATGCGAATTGCCGCCTGCTGTACTACGATCCTGGGAAACATCATTCCGCCGCCCCATAGACCGCCACCGACAGAGAGCCTTTTCTCAAAGAGCACTGTCTTGATATTCGCCTCAGCCAAACGCTTGGCCGCTACCAGATTGGCGGGTCCCGCGCCCACTAATGCTGCCTCTACCTCTGTATTCTCCAGAAAGCTCTCTAGATAGCTTTCAACAATGGCCTTTGTGACCATAACCTCATCCAGAGACATAGTGCCCCTGCAAGTGGGCGATAAATGATAAAGATAACCCTTATCGGCTTAGAGTGGCGGTGCCGCAGGATGGAAGTTAAATTGCCGCAGGCCGGACAGTTGAGGTATTCGGATCGCGAGATAATGGACGAGATTGGGCGGACGATTTTCTGTTCCCTGGCAGACAAAAGGATGATTTTATCTTCTTATAACTCTTATTCATTGGATGATAGGATGATTTTTGAAGAAGAGGGAGAAGAAGGAGAAAGAGGGGCAGAAAAGATGGATGATTCAGAAAGGTCAGATACAGAATCCTCCTTTTCATTTCTGACTAAAAGACAGCTTGAGGTGCTGCAGATGCGCCATCAGGGCCTCTCTCAGCAGGATGTAGCCGATCGGCTGGGGACTACCCGCTCCAATATCAGCATTCTGGAGAAGAGGGCTCACCAGAACATCGCCCGGGCGCAGAGGACCGTTCAGCAGTGGATGATGATTCGCGCTCCGATTTCCTTATTCGTAAAGGGCGGAACGGATGTCTTCGATATCCCCAGGATGATCTTTGCAGCTGCCGATGAAATGGGTATCAGGCTGCATGTGACATCGATGGACATACTGGTCCAACTGCGGCGAAATGCGCCCCGTCTCTTCCATAAGAGAGTTTTGGGGAGGGATGTCCGGATCTAT
>JARKOR010000263.1 GCA_029975625.1 Nanosynbacter sp.
TTTGTCTGCATCTGCGAACTGGACAAAAGCTTCTTTTGTTTCTATTTGTACTCCTTGAAGGCCTCAACCAATTGCCTAAATGATGTCGGCTTGTATTTTTCGAAGCTTTCCTGATCAACATAGACGAAATCGTACTTTTTTTCACGTTGCGCCCGGTTGATATCTTCACACCATTGCTTTAGACGCTGCATCTTGAGTGGCACGTCAAGGTCTTCCTGTCCTTTTGTCTCAACAACAAACTTTTCTCTATCCGAGACCTTAACCAGAAAGTCTGGATAGTAGGTAGAGATATCCCCTTCTGCATTTACATAATCCAGCTTATAGCCCACAGCAAGATAGATCTTGGCATGAGAGATCACATCGTCGCACTTTTCCAGGAAAGCGGCGAACTGCAGTTCAAAGGGGCTATCCCCGACTATGCGATTGAATGGGCTCTTTTTCGGGATAAGGTAGTCCTGATCTTTAACCACAAATGGGCGCGTCTGCCGCAGCTTGATGGTGTCGCGTATTTCGGCATCGCCTCTATCTCGTATAGTGAGAGCGTTGATGGCCTTTTTGAAGGATTCGATCACCGTTTTAGTGGCAACTAGCTCTGAAAGGTTGCGTAGGGTGTTGGGACTTTCCAGATCCACCGGCTGGTCGAATAGCTCATCCCTCACAAAGGCTTTGACCTTGCCGTAAAGCACATCATAACCGCTGACCAGCCTCAACTCTCTCATTATAGTCTGAGCAAAGTAGCCGATCACACTTCGGTAATCAGCAACCTCCGCTGTATCAAGGATAGTTGTGTGAGTGACCTTGCCGGTAGTGAGATCTTTGAAGATGATTTCTCGCTGCTGGTCTTCGGTGAATGATTGATACGGAACTTTGGCGTTTCCCAGTGCCGTCACATCAAGGTCGGCCAGGTTTTTATATTCGCGATAGATGCGTGGCGTGAGAACGGGGATTTCGATATCTAGAGCCTCGATATCTTTATTGGCGTTCTCCTCGTCAACTTCCACTACCAACGGAGCTTTCGGCCCCGTTCCTTCTCCCATCGGTTTCTTCTCCAGCACCACACCTTCTGCCTGTATAGATTCCACAAAATCCATGAAGGCATTTGTACCGATCACGCTGACATATTCCTCCAAGCCGCCCGGGTACATTTTGCGCAGACCTCGTCCAAGAGTCTGTTCCGGGAGGATATTGCTCTTGGCCGAGTAGGCACGCAGCCCAACGATGGTGGTGACGTTTCTCACATCCCAGCCTTCTGTGAGCATCATTACTGAGACTATGGCTTTGTAGGGGCTATCCCAGCCATCAATATCATTTGCCTGCTGGCGCAGTTTATCCAGCTCTTCTTTGGCTTTGCCTGATTTGGATTCGGAGATCTCGCCGTTATTTTTGGTATGAATGACCAGCACTGCATCTTTCAGATCCTGATAGCTGTCCTCCAGGTAGCGAGCGACATCGTCGCAGTTGCGGGTATCATCGGTCATCACAAAGAGGATGGCCTTCTTGTCCGCCTTTTGGTGCTCTTCGTAGGCTTTGCGCCACTCGATCACCCCCAGGTGAAGGTAGTCAGCATATCTTTCCGTGAATTTGGCACTCTGGCGCTCCACAAGCTTGGCGCGGCTGGGTGCATCCGGCAGGACAGGATGCTTGACGACATTTTGCGATATCGCTTCAACCAGCGGATAATCGGCTACTGTCTGCACAAAAATAGCACCATTGCGGTGCTTGGGCGTGGCGGTAGTGTCTATTTGCAGGGAAAGGGCCGAGTCCTTTAGCTTGAGGCGGTTATTGATATCATCGATGGATTTGAACCAGGCCAGGCGAGGGTCGTGGATGTGGTGCGCCTCGTCATTGAGGATCATCAGCTCATCGATATCACGTACAATCATGCTCAGGTCCACTTTAGAGTCGGTAGTGGCGCCAGATGGCCGCTTGCCCAGGAAATAGTCCATCGTGTTATCGTCGTCGGGCGATGCAGGTGTGTCGTCGCCAGCATAGACGCGATGGATATTGGTCAGGAAGATGTTACCAATAGGGCGAATGATGCGCACATCATCTTGCACATGCAAGCTGATTTGTTGAAAATCATCATGCCAGCTTCGGCCTCCTACGCCATCGTCGGGCAGGACGGGGTCATCAAAAAAGATTTTCAGCCCCTCAAAATCCTTTCTGATTCGATCGAGTACGATGATGTTGGGAGTGATTATCAGAAAGTTTCGGGAAAGCCCTGATTCAGGCTCGTACAGCTTATGAAAGAAGCTCCAGGCCAGGATCAGGCTCAATACCTTGGTCTTTCCTGAGCCGGTTGCCATCTTTACCACGAAGCGCCTCCAGGTCTCGTCGAACATGCCCGTGGTGACCAGACTTGAGCTATCAAAGCGCATCAGGTCGTATTTGTCCTGTACGCCGGCCACATCGTAGAGGAAGATGATAGTCTCCACCGCCTCACGCTGGGCGAAGAAGTACTGAAACTCAGCCATTGTGCCGTCTGCCTTGGGCAGAAGGTGAGGGTTATTGAACCACCAGTTCAGCAGGTCGCGGCTGGTGTCAGTCGCACCCTTGTAGCCGCTGTCGCGCCATTCCTTAAC
>JARKOR010000265.1 GCA_029975625.1 Nanosynbacter sp.
GCTCGGCAAGGCTGGAGTCCGCCTCGCTCCCGGGGCGATGAAGGCCCTGCTGGAATATGCCTGGCCCGGCAATGTCCGGGAGCTTGAAAACTGCATCGAGCGGGGGCTGGTGCTCTGCGACGGCGACATCATCGAGCCGGAGTGCCTTCCCGACGGCCTGCGCAATCGCATTCCGGCGCCGGTCAATGTCCTGCCCGACGACTGTCTTTCCCTCAAGCGGGCCGCTGAACGGCTGGAGAGAGAGTACATTCTCAAGGCGCTGGAAAAGACCTCGGGCAACAGGACCCGTGCGGCCAAGATACTGGAGATCAGCCACCGGGCATTGCTTTACAAAATCAAGGAGCACAAAATAAATTAATTTTCAATAAATTTAAAAAATTAATATTAATATTGTAAATTAAGAAAGGCTATGTAATTATTACATGGCCTTTTCGTTTGTCAGGCGCGCGCATACTCGAAATATTCTGTTGCGGAGGAGGATCTATGTTCGCTCTTTCATGGCGGAACATCGGGCGGTATGGCTTAAAGGCGGACGTTGACGGCTTCACTTTACTTGAGCTTCTGGTAACCATTGCCGTTCTGGCGCTTCTCAGCGTACTGGCGGCGCCACTCTTTGCCTCGTATTATAGCAACTGCTGCCTGAAAGCCGTGATGTGGGAAATAGCCGGGATGGTCAGGGAGGCAAAGCAGTCGGCGCTGGGAGAGAGGTATTATGCGATAGCTTTTGATCCCGGCAGGGGAACTGTCTCGCTCCTGTCGGGTCGGGGTCCCGACGGCGAGTGGAATACGCCGGACGATGAGAAGGTGCGGGTTTTGAGGTTGGGCGACAAGGGGGGCGGGCTCGCATTCGGCTACGGCGACTATGGGCCGATTCCCACCTATGCGGAGACCGATGACGGCATCACCTTTCCCAACAATAATACATTGATATGCAATCCAGACCTTACAGGAAATGCCGGGACCGTGTATATACGTTCGCGTCATGGCGGCGCGCTGGCGATGACAATGAATTCCAGGGATTTCGGATACATTTTGCGAAGATGGAACGGTTCGGCTTGGGAAAGGATGTGATAGTGGCGGCCGGCAGTGTGTGGATGACGCACTGAGCATCCGGGAACGAGCTACGCAAATATTTGTCAAGCTATGCAATAAATGCATAGTAGCTGTCGAAAAAACTGTGACAAAGGCAGAGAATTGCTGTAATATTGCCAGCTTGTTGTTGGTTGCCGGCTTGGCACCTAAATTGCTGATACCATGTATCGGAAAATCCGGAGGTTGCATGAAGCGAGTGCTGTTGATTTTTTTGGCCGCGGTTCTGGTCAGTGCCGGGGGCCACGAGGCATTCCCCCGCAGTTTAACGAAAAAAGCCGTTGCTAAAGCGCCCGTTACCCCTTCCGCGGGCAAGATGAACCATGACTGCGCCTCCTGTCACGCGCTGTCAAAGCAGGATGCCGGCGCGATCTTCAAGGACATAGGCGAGGTTATAGATGTGAAGATGTCCCCCGTAAAAGGCCTGTATGAGGTTACGGTGCGGCAGAGCAACCGTCAGGCTACAGCCTATCTCGATTTCGGGAAGAAGCTGCTGCTTCCGGGTCCCGTATTTGAAATTGCCACCAAACGTCCGCTCACGCCGGCTCCTGAGGAACTGCCGAAGGTACTCTCCAAGGCCGAGCTTGAAAAAATACCCGTCACCAATTCCATTATCATGGGCAATCCGTCCGGGAAAAAACGGATGTTCGTCTTTACCGATCCAGACTGCCCGTTCTGCGGAAAACTGCACGATGAACTGAAGACGCTGGTTGCCTTGGAGCCTGATTTGGTGATTTACGTAAAAATGTTTCCCCTGAAGATGCATCCGGCAGCCTATGACAAGGCCAGGGTGATCCTCGGTTCAGGTTCCCCCGAAATACTGGAAAAGGCTTTTGCTGGCGAAAAACTTCCCGAACCGGGGGACAAGGATCCGAAGGAGCCGGTTGACGAGACTTTGAAGCTCGGTGAGTCGCTGGGCATCGACGGGACCCCGGCGATAGTCCTGCCAGGCGGTCGGCTGATCACAGGGGCGAGGGACGCGGCTTCCTTACGGACGCTGCTGACGGAATGATCCGGTTCGGCGCCGGGTTTCCCATTCTGGAGGTCATATGAGAATTGTGAGGATCGTTTTTTTTGTCGTATTTCTGGCCATGACCATGGCTGTCGCCGTCGAGGCGACGGCCCAGGAGGGGCAGGCAAGAACTGAAGACGGATATCAGGTCGTAGAGGGAAATGTTACCCGGATCACGGCCCGGACGCTTGTCATTGACGGTAAAAACTTTCCAATCTCCATGTTTGCGCGGGTTTTTCAAGGAGACCTGAAAGGTCAGGAGATCCCGCTGCATGTGGTCGCAAATGTCGGGAGGATCGACCATGCGAAGTTGTATGTGCTGCACGGCAAGGTCGAAAAAATCGTGGTCATAAAGAATCTGTAACAGCGACATATTCGGCCTGTGCGGTTGCCCGGCGTGGGACACGGGCGGAGCTTCTTCTCCGCTGCCGGGTTGGCGAGGCTTCCGTTGTCTGAGGTGCGCATCTATATAGAGGGGTCAATCATGAGGTCGGTTATGAAAAGATTGTGCGGATTCTCGGGGCGATCAGTTCAATTTGTCGTGGCCGTCATACTGGGAATGCTTATTCCTCTGGCATTCACCGGGGCAGCGGAAGCCGATACGTTCTACATCAGAGGAACCGGGACCAGCAATATAACAATACCCGGCTTTGCCGGTACGACCAACATGCTGGATAACAACAGCTCGGACCTGTCGGCCAGCAACGGAAGTTACCTGACGGTCCTCAGGAATTCTCCCTCCAGCGGCGGCAGCACCCCGATCATGCGGGAAAATTATAGCTCCTCCGGCACACGGACACTGGGCAGGGCCGTCTTTAACACGCCTTACGCCGGGGATGTCACGATTCCAGCCGGTCAAGCCATTACGGGCTCTTTTTACCTTATGGCTGACCACGCCGGTGACAGGTTCAGATTCCAGATAGTGGACTACGACCCGGCCAACACTTCCGCCCCCATAACCATAGCTTCGCACACCGGAAATATTCCTTCATCGGGCAATATCGACACCAGCACCCCCCCCACTCTTTATACGGTCAACTTCACTCCCCTGACACTGGATTATACGCTTCGGGCCGGTCATTACATCGGTCTGGTAATTACCTATATTAACTCGTCAGGCAGCGCCAGGCGCGGATACGTCTATTGCACCAGCAGCTACCAGTCCCGGTTCGTTATGCCGGTTACCTATAAAATGACGGCCATCGCGGACGCGCACGGCACCATCACCTCCACCGGGGTCAATGCCCATAACTCCACCGTTGCAACCTACGACACCCCCGGGAGCAGCAGGACCTATTCCATAAGCGCCGATGCGGGCTATTCGATTGTCAATGTCAGGGTTGACGGAGTCAGTCAGGGCGCCATTACGTCCTATACATTCACCAACATTGCCGCTCCGCATACCATCGAAGTCATTACCACCGCAACCCTTAATAACGTCACCATAAACCAGGATACGGGTGGTCATGTGGTCCAGGGTGCGAACGATTGCACAAGTTCCACGTGTTCCTACACCCGTTACACCGGAACGTATACCTTTGATTTCACGCCGTACGCGAACTATTCCGTATATGGGATAACCGTCAACGGCGTCTCCCAGCCGGTACCGGGCGGGCAGGTCACAACATACTCGCTGCCGATCCATATTGCAGGCCCGACTACCATTAATGTCGACTATGAGCCCTTCATCGAGGTTACCTCCAGCGCGGGCACGGGTGGAACCGTTTCGCCCTCCGGGTCCACGGCCGTACCCCGCGGCCAGTCCCTCACCTTCGACATCGTTCCCGACGCCGGTTACCGTATCCATTCGATAACGGACAACGGCGTCTACGTGGGGAACACATCCCCCTATACGATAACCAACATCCAGTCCTCCCACGACGTGGCGGTCTCGTTCATGCCGGTCCACACCATAACCGCCACCGCCGGTCCCAACGGGTCCATAACGCCCGTAGGCGATAGTACCGTGGACCACGGCAGCACCCTGTCATTCAGCATGGCCGGCAATACGGGATACGTGGTGAGCGACGTCCTCGTGGACGGGGTCTCGGTCGGAGGGCTGACGTCCTATACCTTTACCAATATTACAGCCGATCATACCATTGCCGTAACCTTCACGGCCGCCGCCGTACCAAGCGACTATTGCGCAATACCCCCGTTCATCGCATCCTCGGCCCCGCCGAACGTAATGCTGATGCTGTCCGTGGAAACCCCGATGCAGGGGCCAGCCAATGTCAGGGTCGTTCCCAACGGTATTCCTTCAGATATCAACTATACCGCCAATTCCACTTCCGGCGAGTGCGGCAACGGCGCGCTTGGTTGTTACGACAACTTGAGGGAGTATTACGGCTATTTCGAGACCGGTAAATGCTACACATATTCCAGCAACATGTTCATCCCCTCCGGCCCGGCAACGAATTATCAATGCTCCGCCGGTACCGCGTGGAGCGGCAACTTCCTCAACTGGGCCACCACCATGGCGGTTGACGCCTTCCGCAGGGCGTTCACCGGAGGTAACCGCGATACGGATACCACCTCTTCCACGGTAATCCTTGCGGCCCGGCATCAGTCCAGCTGGTTTCCTGACCCGATCCGCATCGACAATGCCGAACTGTATATGCCCGTCAGCGGCTCCGGAGTGACACGCTATATCCGGAGAGCCGGAACCGGCATGGGGTTCGTTCTCTGCAATGCTGGCCGGACAACCTGTGATTTCTCGACTTCCGGAAGTGGTGAAAACCTTTTTCCCATTGCCGGCACAAACGCCCAAGCGGCTTACAGACTCCGTATCAAGGCGTGCGACTCCACCGGCGGCGTTGAAACGCGATGCAACAGTGTCACCAACAAGCCGGAGGGAACCATCCAGAAGTACATGGACAGGATTCGCTTCGCGCTTATTTCTTATGCCGCCGACAGCACCGAGGGAAGGGACGGCGGAGTGCTCCGCGCGAACATGAAGTGGGTCGGACCGAAGATACCCTACGGTTTACGATATCATGATGCTGGCGGGAGCATCCAGACGTGCAACGACAGCTCAGGCTGCAACAATCCCGTGAAAGAGGTGGACGAGAACGGACTGTTCCAGAACAATCCCGACGGCGCGTCCGGCGCGAACAGCGGGATTATCAACTATATCAATAAATTCGCCTATGCAAGCGGTTACAAAAGTCATGACCCGATGGGAGAGATGTACTATCAGGTAGTTAGATATTTCATGAATCTCACACCGTCGGTGAACAACTATTGCAACGGTCTTACAAATTTCACCTCGTCATATGCGGACGGGTTCGCTTTTTACTGCAACAGCAGCAAGACCAACACCTGGGGGTGGCGCGACCCCTCCCTGTACTCGTGCTCCAAGAACTTCGTCATTGCCATAAACGACGCCAACCCCTGGCTGGACAAGCGCATACCGGGAAGCGCATTCAAGGCGGATTATACCAGTAGCGCCGAGGGTGATGACTTTGGTGATTGGTGCGGCTCCTCATACGGTGCCTGCGACTCCGATTTTACGCTTAACGGAAGCCAGGTGAATGTGGAGGAATGGACCAATAAAGTGGGTGACATTGAAGGGTTAACAGGTAAAACCTTCGGTTCCGCCAGCAGGATGTTCGGTTGTGAAGTGGATGCGTCCGGGGACTGCATTGGTGGTTTTGCTTCAGGAGGTAAGAGTATCACTCTTGGGAAGCTGGGCAGGATTATCGGCACGCCTCCGAGCCCTAGCAAGAAGAATTCTTACAACGTGGCCGGTCTGGCCTATTTCGCCCATATGAACAATCTGAGGCCCGACTTCAACCACTGCTCCGTGACCACGTCCACCACATGCAGCACCGATGCCGATTGTCCCAGCAGTGAATCCTGCGTAATCGATCTCCACAATCTTACCACTTACATGATAGACACCCAGGAACCTCAGAGCAACATGCTGGTCGGGCCTATGAACATGCTCTACCTGGCGGCCAAATATGGAGGCTTCGAAGACAAGGACAAAGATCAGAGTGTTGTCATAGGTGGAAAGCGCTATAATTCCCCCTATACGAGCAGATCAACAACCGGTCCCGCCTATAGCCTTATTAACAACCAGTATAATGCCGAGTGGACTACAGGGATTAACGGCACCGGAAATCCCGACACCTATTACTTTGCCTCCAGTGCCTCCCTAGTAGAGTCCAGTCTGAACAAGGCGTTCAGCAGCATATTGAACAAGGCCGCGTCGGGCACGGCCGCTGCGGTTGCGAACAACAAGAGCGGCGAACGCGGTGCGAATATCATCCAGGCGCTTTTCTACCCGGAATGGCCCAACGACAAGAATGTTAAATGGCTGGGAGAGGTTCAGGCCCTCTGGTATTACCTCGATCCCATAATCGGCTATAGCGGGATTTATGAAGACACCGACGGTGATAAGGAGCTTGAGTTGAATATCGACCTCATGCCGGGCAGCGATCCGTTCTTCACGAAAGCGCTGTGGAAGGCCGGGGTGGAATTACACAAACGTTCTGCGTCAAGCCGCAATATCTATACCCTGCTCAACACGTCACAACCGGATCTTTCCAATGCTGCCAACGCCTTTGTTACAGGGAAGGCTTCTACTCTGAAGAGTCTTCTCGACGTCGGCTCCTACACCGACGCCCAGACCGACGCCCTGGTAACCTACCTGCGAGGGACCGACGGCGGCACCAATCGCTCCCGCACTCTGACCTACGAAGGTACAACGGGCTGCTGGAAACTTGGCGACGTTATCAACTCCACTCCGCAGGTGCAATCGGCGATACCGACCAACTCTTTTCACCAGACCTATTCCGACGGTTCTTATGCGATTTTTATCGGGTCAGACCAGTACAAATCCAACGATGTGGTTTACGCCGGCTCGAACGACGGCATGATGCACGCTTTCAAGCTCGGCCACGTGCAAAAGATTACGGACTCGACAAAACCCTTCCGTATTGCCGGTATCACCGATAGTACGGATCTGGGAAAGGAATACTGGGCGTTCATCCCTCAAAACGCGTTGCCGTACATGAAAAATCAGGCAGACCAGAACTATTGTCACCAGTACCTTTTGGACGGCAGTCCGCTCGTCTTTGACGCTTCGATCAACAAGCATAGCGGCTGCGCAGACAATTATTGGGAATGCGAACGCAAGACAACGCTTGTGGGCGGCACCGGCGCCAACAAGAACAAATATGTCGAATCCACCACCAGTTGGCGCACGGTGCTGCTCGGGAGCATGGGGCTCGGCGGGGCTTCGAGGGGCGGTAACTGCAACGAAACGCTGGCCCATGACACTGATCCGAGTAACAACACTGATTGTGTAAAGACCCCCATGACAAATGCCGGATATTCTTCGTACTTCGCTCTGGATGTAACCGACCCGCTGAAACCCGTGCATATGTGGGAATTTTCCGATGCCGTTCTCCCAAGCGCGGACAAGGGTCTCGGTCTGACGACTCCCAGCGTGGCGATTGCCCGCATAAACGCGCAGGTTGACGGTTCTCCGGACAAGTCGAAGAACGGAAGATGGTTCGCCGTAATCGCCTCGGGCCCGACCGGGGCCATCAACACATCCACACGGCAGTTCCTTGGTCGTTCGGACCAGAACCTGAAGATCTACGTGGTGGATATTAATGCGGCCAATGCAGATATGGTGAATAGCCCGACTACTCCGACTTTTGTAAAGAATACCAATTACTGGGTTTTCGAGCCGACCGGCAGTGATGGGCAACCCATCAAATATGCGTTCTCCAACTCGATTAGCGGCGCTGCTGTTGACCTGGACCGTTCGAGTTCTTCCCTTGTCGGCTTCTACAGTGACGATGTCGTCTATATCACCTATACCAAGGCCACGCTGGATTCTGATGGCTATCCGGTTGACTGGAACAGGGGCGGCGTGATGCGGCTGGTTACCAACAATGATCCGAATCCCGCCAACTGGTTCGTCAGTCCGCTTGTGGATAGTCCGGCTTCACAGAGCGAAACCGACGGAGTCGTCGGCCCGATAACTACTTCAATAGCCAAGCTTCAGGACAGAAACAATCAGAAGCTATGGATATTTTTTGGTGAAGGGCGTTACTTCTATCAGGGAGACAATCTGAATGAAACGCGCCGCATATTTGGCGTGGCAGATCCGTGCTACAACTATGATCTTGAGCATATCAACACCTTGAGCACGGCCGTTTCCAAATGCCCGGCCGTCACGGTTAACGACACGAATTTCAAGGACATGTCGAGCACTCCGACCGCTACTCTCACAACGGAAAAGGGGTGGTTTATCACTCTCGACGCGGCCGGCGGCACTGCGGGGGCGGAGCGGTTGGTCAGCGACGTAACGGCGGCGGCCAACGGTATTGTGTTTTTCACCACTTACGTCCCAAATACAGATCTCTGCTCGGCGGCTGGCACAACCTCACTTTGGGCGGTGCTGTATAATTCAGGCGGGACTCCACCCTCTGGAGGACTGAAGGGCAAGGCGCCTCTCCAGACTTCGTCCGGCGGAATAACCATGATTGATCTGGCAACCGCCTTTACGCAGCGAGGCGGCCGCAAGCTTAGTTCAGGGCTCAGTCCTTCCGGCATGGCCCCAAAGGGGCGCTTTCCGCCGCTGTTACAGCCAAAGCCGGTGAGAAAGGTTATTAACGTTCAGGAAAGATAATATAAAATCTGCTTGAGACTGAAGGACGTCATGACAACCATGCATCGCGTGTCACCATTGAATAAGCTGGGGTTTACCCTCGTGGAGCTGGTGGTAATAATAGCGATTATCGCGACACTGCTGAGCATATCGACCATTGCGTTCCATGACTGGATGCTGAAGTCACGCGCAGAGGCACAGATCAGACAGATAGTCGCCGATGTCAACAGTATCCGGCTTCGGGCCATGACGACCAAACAACGTCACAGTATTGAACTGGATGCCGACAGATATGTCTTCAGGTCCTATAGTTCGGAGAATGAATCTATTGATGATGGCAGGCTGATATCGGACGGCCAGCAGGTTGCCTTTCGATTGATGAAGGATTCAACGTCATTTTTTGCCGGTGAAAGATACGAATTTGACCAGAGAGGGATGCTGCAGGATATCGGTGATGTGCTGCCGATCTTTCTTGAATATGACGGTAATGCCAATCAGGATTGTGCAAATCTCCGTGTCATTCGTGTGAATGGGGGCAAAAAATCTGGAGACACATGCGATGATAAGTAATTATCAAGGGTTCACCTTACTTGAGTTTCTCGTGTCGCTCGTAATTATATCAGTGGGTTTGCTGGGGTTACTTACCTGCATCAACGTTGCGATGGAAAGAAATCTCGGCAACATGTACCGATCAGAGGCCGTTTCTATTGCTGATGACAGGATGATGCAGAAGAAATCACGATCATTCGCATCCCTCTCCACAACCTCGGCGAATCCCGACATGATCCTGGTCAATCGAGCCACTCGTGGAATATTCAATAATTATTCCGTGCAGGAAATCATTAATCAGTCTACAACGAATTCCAAGGAAATAGTGATAAACGTATCGTGGAAGAAAAAAGGCAAAAGGTTCACCCATTCAATATCTTCCATAGTATCGACATTCTGAGGTGACGCGTGAACGACACATGTAATAACAATACAGGGTTTACCTTGGTCGAGTTAATTGTCGTCATGGCGGTATTCATGGTGATCATAGCGGTCGCGGCCCAGACTTTTAATACAATTGTTACAAATTCCATCAAGTATTCAAAAAGCGAAGAGAGTAACATCGAAGGCATAATTGGTCTCGAAGTCATGCGGCATGATCTTGAGCAAATGGGTTTCGGCCTGCCGTGGAAATTCAAGCCCGACTCAACTATAAGTAGCAGCGAGTACAGTGAGTGTGAGAATGCTTTGGGCGAGGAATTGAACGATGCCCCCGGAATCCCTCGTGCTTTTGCTGGGCGTGACGGTTACGGAGAGTATGGCTCCGATTTCATAGCGGTTAAGGCGTCCACACTCGGTGTTGCAAGTACTTCGCTACCCTGGTCCTATGTTCCTTATCATAATTACAGTACCGCATCGGGAGGTGAATCCAGACCGGTATCCTGGTCTTCACAAAATATCCAGCCGGGTACGAAAGTCATCGCCATACGTTCGAATTTCAATGATGAGAACGACGACCATGTTTTAATGGAAAACTCCGGTTCATATGCATTTGATTATGCAACGGACGGTACCATTGATGAAGCTTTTTTGCCCGAGACCGATCAACAAACTCATCTGATATATGGTATCAGCCCTACCACTCCTCGCATGCCTTTCAACAGGGCCGACTATTTCATCAATTATTCGTCCTCCGGCGCGCCGAGTCCACCGGATTATTGCGCCGAAAATACGGGCGTTCTCTATAAGGCGGTTGTTAACCATTCGACCGGCGACTATGATTATATGCCCCTTCTGGACTGTGTCGCGGATATGCAGATAGTACTGGGGTGGGACACCTCGGAGCAGGGCAAGGCCAATAACGTTGACGCATACTCTTCCCTTCCGACCTCTGACGGTACGGTAACAGCGTCGCCGGCCACTGCCACGAGTTGGATTAAGAACTGGCTCACCGTGTCTGCCGGGGACCCTGAAAAAATTCCGAGAAACATCCGTGAACATCTGAAGGTGATCAAGGTATATATACTTGCGCAGGAAGGCAGACGTAGCAGGTATTATACTTATCCTGAACCATCAATGATCGTCGGCAAGGATTGCAAGTCTGCGGAAACCGCGGACATTGATTGCGGGTCAAGTTTCACGCGCTCCTACACGTTTTCTTCTGAGCAGCGAAAATTCCACTGGAAACTTTACCGAATTATCGTTCGTCCCAAGAATCTTGTCAGCAATCAACGTTGAGGGACTCTGAGAGGATATATCATGTGGTATCTACGGAATGAAAAAGGCGTTGCGCTGGTCACATCAATCATGTTCACTGCGTTGGCGCTTGTGATATGCGCATCTCTCCTTTACATTATTACCACTGGAATACAGGCCACAGGAGCTCTCAAACGATATAAGACCGCCTTGGAGGCCACCTATGGCGGGACTGAAATAATGCTTAAGGATATTGTGAATGCTTCCTTCGGTTTTAATGACTATAAAAGTGTGCATGTGGATGCGACATTTGAAGATTATCTTAAGACTAGAATGGGTCTTTTGGCTTCCAGCGCAAGCGTATCCAGTTGCATGTATGAACGATTAACTTTGCCTACGACACAATGGAGTGCAGCTTGCGCGGATGCGAAACTGAGGCCGAAAGATGCTCCCGACCTATCGTTTGAGTTAAGCGCTACCTCCGGTTCTCCATATGTTGTGTACTCTAAGATCGTTAACACGATGGAAAGGAAATTCACCGTCCTTGACGGTGGCGTGGTGAAAACCGTAGTCATTGCAGGGAATTCGGATACGAGCACGATATCTTTGGACGGAGCCTCAACAACGGAAGGTGGACAGGTCACCGTACCACACTATCCATATGTATACAGGATTGAAATTCAGGGAGAAAGAAAGCAAAATCCGCTGGAAAAAGCAAATGTATCAGTCATGTATGCATATTAAGGCCCTTGAGAGAGGGTAATAGGCTTTGATGCTTGCAGAGAATCTGTATCGCCAAATCATGATCTTGTTATGAAATATTGATTTAAGCGAGGAGTGAAACGTGTCACGTGAGGGGTAATCGTTTTGAAAGTTCCCTTTTTTTGTATTCATGAAAACAATTGTTATCAACTAGCAAAATTATCTTGACATTCATGCAAATTATTGTAAATTCCAGAAAAAAGTTTTCTAGGAATGGATATATGAAGCATCAGAACAATGTCAGGAAAATTCGCGAGGAAAGGTTGATGAGCAAGATGGAACTGGCTCGGCTGGCTGGGGTCTCCGCTGCAACTATTGATCGGATTGAGCGCGGGGAGTTGTGCCGCATGGAAACTAAAAGGAAGATCATTTTCGCCCTTGGCTTTACTCTCGCGGACAAGGACAAAGTCTTTGTTGATTAAAGGAAACAGGACTCGGCCATGCTCTTCATGAAAAACAGGGAAATAGTTGGTATTGACATCGGATCCAGTTCGGTAAAGCTGGTGCAACTTGCCGAAAATAAAGGTATCTATCAGTTAAAGAGCTTGGGCATCCTGCCTTTACCCAGCGAGGCAATCGTTGACAACAGTTTGATGGATACCACGTCCATTGTCGAAACCATAAAAGATCTGCTGAAAAGCCTCAACTGCAAAGCTAAGGAAGCGGTATGCTCGATTTCAGGTAACTCGGTCATTATCCGGAAGATAACGCTTCCGGCCATGACACACGAGGAACTTGAGGATCAGATCGCCTGGGAAGCTGAGCAATATATCCCGTTCGATATAAATGATGTCGATTTGGATTTTGAGATCCTGGATACCGATCTTTCCTCGACTGGAAAGATGACGGTTCTCCTTGTTGCGAGCAAGAAAGAAATTATCAAGGAATATGTCGCCGTCTTCAACGAGGCAGGACTCAAATTGGTCGTTGTCGATGTCGATTCCTTCGCCGTTCAGAATATTTTTGAGCAGAATTACACACCTCCGGATACTGAGGTGGTGGCACTTATTAATATCGGTGCCAGTATCATGAATCTTAATGTGGTAAAAGGAGGTACCTCCTTATTTACCCGTGACGTGCAAATGGGAGGCAACCTCTATACTGATGAAATACAGCGACAGTTTTCCATCAGTGGCGAAGAGGCGGAAAAAGCCAAGATAACCCGTGAGTTCCACGACAAGTCTCGTCTACGGGACACAATTGCACGTGTAAATGATACTCTTGCCATAGAGATTCTCCGTTCCCTTGACTTTTACAATTCAAATGCAGAAGACCAGAAAATAAACAAGATATACCTTAGCGGAGGATGCTCAAAGATTTCAAATCTTCCGGAGTCAGTGGCACAGCGGCTCGGGCTTCCGGTGGAGATTCTCAACCCCCTTAGAAATATATCCTATAGTGAGAAAGAGTTTGACCCTGAATACCTTCAGGAAATTGGTCCTCTGGTTGCAGTGGCGGCAGGGCTGGCGATGAGGAGGTTGGGGGATAAATGATAAAGATAAACTTATTGCCCATGAGGGCGGCGAAAAGAAAGGAAACGGCCAGGCAACAGGTAATTATCATGGCCGGAGTGTTGATAGTTTTTGTTCTTATATTTTTGTCCTTCTACTCCTACCTCTTGATGAAGATAAGTTCGACAAAAGATGAAATTGCCCGATCCGAGCAGGAAATTGCCGAGCTCAAGGTAAAGATAGGCAAGATTAATGAGCTGGAAAAGCTGAAGTCCGAAGTCAGCAAGAAGCTGGATGTGCTGAATCAGCTGCGCAAGGGAAGAACGGGTCCGGCTCAGCGATTGTTGACTTTGAGTCAGTCTACGCCGGATAAGCTCTGGTTGACCGACTATGACGAAAAGGATACCAGCGTAACCGTTAAGGGCATGGCTTTTTCGGAAGAATATATTGCTACTTTCATGAAGAGTCTTGAGGCCTCAGCTGAGTTTGCGAACGTCGAACTTGTTGTTTCGGAACAGGTTGATCTCTCGGGATTAAAGTTGAAGAAATTCGAGCTCAAATTTAATTTTGAGATGCCGAATATAGCCGTAGCTGATGCCGCAAAGAAAGCGGGTCCTTAACACTTAATGTTTGTTGAAATAAATCCCTTTATTTGTATTTTGAATAGTCGGTGCCACACCATAAATAACGACAAGGAACGACCATGGACCTTGGGGTAGAAAAAATCGCAAAGCTTTCGAATAAACAAAAGATAGCCGTCATGATCTCACTCCTCTTGATTGTGGGTGTGGTTATGTTTTTCCTGCTGATTCGTCCAAAACACAAGGACTTGAAATCACTTGAAGACAAACTGGGAAAACTGCAGGCACAGGTACAAAAAGATAGAGTTACGGCTGCCAAGTTGCCGATCTTGCAAAAAGAATATGACAAGTTAAATAGGCAACTCGAAGCGGTTCTCACCGAATTACCTAATCAAAAAGAGATTCCCGCACTATTGACAAGTGTAACTGATGAAGGCAAGAAGGCAGGGCTTGAATTCCTGGTTTTCCGTCCGAAACCTGAACAGAAGAAAGAATTCTATGCAGAAGTGCCAATAGATATAACAGTCTTAGGCCCCTATAAAAGCATAGGAGATTTTTTCAGCACAGTGGGTAGTTTGCCTCGGATAATGAATATAAGGAATGTTGCTTTTACAGATATAAAAAGTGATGGTGCCCAAACGAATATAAAGGTAACTTGTCTTGCCACTACGTTCCGCTTCCTTGACAAAAGTGAACAAATCGATACGAAAGAAAAGAAAAATGCAAAAAAAGGTAAATAAAATTCGTATACTTTTGATTCTGGTGCTGGTTGGCTCTCTCTCGATTGTCGGCTGTGATAAAAAGAAAGAGACTCCCTCTCCAAAACAGCCGCAGGTTAAAAAACCTTTGGAACCGCAGCCTCCCATACAACATCAGGAGTCAACGGTTAAAGCGTTTACTGACCACGGAAGCCGAATCAGCTTTGGAGACCAGAAAGATCCTTTCAAGCCGTTAATCGTGGTGTCTAAAAAAGCGCCTGCTGCGAAGAAGAATCGTTTTGGTCAAGTGATTCCTATTTTGAATTACGAAGTTTCTCAATTCAAGGTCACAGGGATTATTGTTGGAATGAAAGAAAACAGTGCCATGGTCTTGGATCCGACCGGAAAACCATATATTTTGAAAGCCGGTATGGAAATCGGACGAAATGAAGGACGTGTTACAAAAATAGCTCCCAACTATATAGAAGTTTTTGAACAATACCGTGATGAAAGCGGAAAACCTGTCAAAAAGACAATCAGGCTTACATTGCCAAAGAAAGAATAAGGAGATTTGCGGATGAGAGCCTTCACATCGGTCGGTTGTATCAAGCTTCTAGTGGTTTTCAGCCTGTTTCTGTTATTCGGTCGCGCTCAAAATGCCTATTCTGTCACGGGAGCTGAGCCTGACGCAGGAGAGCTGGCAACGCTTCGCGACATTTCGGTCTCAGGGGAAGGAAACGTTTTCAATGTAGAGATTTTGGCAGACAGGCCGTTGACCTATACCTACTATTCTCTCAGAGATCCTAATCGAACG
Organism: Nanosynbacter sp.; assembly: GCA_029975625.1. Classification (GTDB taxonomy): domain Bacteria; phylum Patescibacteriota; class Saccharimonadia; order Saccharimonadales; family Saccharimonadaceae; genus Nanosynbacter. The sequence continues at coordinate 15,220 of JARKOR010000265.1, forward strand.
GTTATTGACCTCGCAAAGACCGATGCAGGGTCTGTGAAAGCTCCTCCGCTGAGCGACTCCTCGCTCATAAAGAAAATTGACATTGAAAAAAGCGAATTATCCTCAGGCTCTTTGGTCCGCATTACCATTGAAACCAATGGCGAGGTTACTTTCACCTCTGCTCCTGATTCCATGGACAATTCAAAGCTTGTATTTCATTTAGCGTCACCCCAAAAGCCTGAATCTGCGCTGCAGCCGGAGCCGGTTCCTTCCCCTGCTGCAGACCTGAAAGTTGAGAACGCGGCGGTTCCTGCGGAAAAATCATTTATCAATACTGCGTCGGTTGATGACTCCAGCCCAACCAATGTCACTAAAGCTTCAACCGAGACTGTCTCTTCGGTTAACACTTCCGAAAACCCTTCTCAGCCGGAGCCAGCAGTCTCGGCGTCGGTCGTAAAAGCAGATACTCCTGGCACTCGGCATGCGCCGCTGACAGTAACTAGCCTAGATGCGGTCCCGGATGGGATCGTCATACAGACCGGGAGCCCGACTTCAAAATTCCGATACTTTACTCTAACGAAACCGCAGCGATTGGCGATAGACATCTTCAATGCAAAGAACGCCCTCTCATCCAAGATAATTCAACTCAACAGTCACGGCATTGCTTCTGCCCGCATTGGAACGTATCCGGACAAGGTACGAATCGTGTTTGATTCGGCAGGCGATACATTTCCGAGGTTTGCACTGGAAAGGGTAGATGGCGGCATAAAGGTTGCGTTGCCTAGCCCGACATCGAGTCCTATTACGGAATCGTTTCCCGAAAAAATATCCTCCAATCCGGCTCCTGTGTCCACATCAACCGATCCGCAAAAGAATTCTGCCAATGTCGAAGCAATTGATTTCAAGATTGTTGACGGTTATTCTCGAATTTCGGTAACGACCAGCGGCGATTGTGTCTTGTCCGGCCCCGCCAAGACCGTTGATGGCTTGGTGATGACCTTTGCCAGATGCTCTCTCCCTAAAAGACTGCAGAGGCCGTTCGATACGAGTGCATTCGCCAGTGTTGTGAAAAAGCTCACCCCCTATCAGACCAGAGTTAAAGGAAGACAGGATGTAAAAATACTCATCGCACTAAGGGAGGATGCACCATTTACCCTGAAAAGAGATGGTGAGATTGTAAATCTTGACATAAAGAATCCTGAAATACCATCATCACCCCAACTGATTTCAGGCGAGGAAGGGTATCCGGTTGCCGCGGCCAGACATCAGCCTGCCACGGTAAAGCAAAACAGCGTACCGGGAAAAGGGAAGGCCCTGAATGCCGCTGTGGAGAAAAAATTTGAAAAGAAGGTCTATACGGGCAAACGGGTTACCCTTGAGTTTGTTGATGCCGATATCCGTAAGATCTTTCAGCTGATCGCCGAGGTCAGCAATCTTAATATCCTTGTCGGCGACGACGTGACGGGCACAATAAGTATCAAACTTGTTAATGTCCCTTGGGATCAGGCCCTTGACGTTATATTGGATACAAAAGGGCTTGGAATGAAGCGGAAAGACAATATTGTCGTGATAAGGCCGTTGAGCAAGATCACCTCCCTTGCCGATGAAGAGCTCGCTGCACAGAGGGCTTACGAGAGATCGCTGGAACTGAGAACCAATATATTTGACGTGAATTATGCGTCGGTATCGGATGTCGCGGGACAGTTCAATACCTATAAAAGTGAACGTGGTACCATTTCCGTGGATGCTCGTACGAACAGGGTCATTGTGAACGATATTGCTCCGCGCATCGAGAAGATGGCTGAGTTGTTGAAGCACTTGGATATTCCGGAAAAACAGGTCCTTATTGAAGCCAGGATCGTAGAGGCGACTTCGACCTTTACTCAGGATCTTGGGATTCAATGGGGTATCCACTATCGTGACGGCTCCGCGTCTCTGCTGGGTATCAACAGTCTCGATACCGGTTTCGGCGGACTGATAACCAATATCCCTCCCACCTCAGGCTTCCAGTCCGCAACGACGGCTGGAGGCTCCATGGGGCTTTCCTTCGGAAAGCTCACAAGCAACGTGCAGATTGATCTCCGGTTGTCGGCTGCGGCTGAAAACGGTGAAGTTAAGATCATCTCGACACCTAAGGTGGTAACGCTGAACAATAAAGCCGCCAAGATATCTCAAGGACAGATGATCCCATATTCAACAGTTTCGGCAGAGGGGACGAAAACGGAATTCATTGAAGCAGCATTAACTCTTGAGGTCACGCCGCACATTACGGCTGATGGTGGCGTCTCGATGAAGATTAAGGCTACCAATAACTCCGCGGGCAGCGCGGCAACCGGCGTAGCTCCGCCAATAAACAAAAAGGAGGCAACGACCGAGCTTCTTGTGCAGAACGGTGAAACTACCGTTATCGGCGGGATTTATGTTGACTCTGATTCTACAACCGACAGTGGAGTACCGTATCTGAAAGATATTCCGCTGCTTGGATGGCTGTTCAAGTCAACCAATCAGACAAAAACAAAAACCGAATTACTTATATTTATCACTCCTAAAATTGTAAGTTAAGTCTACTTTTTATAGTCTAAGGAGGAAGAAAGAGATGCAAAGAATCTATAAGTTTATTTTATTGTGCTGTTTAGTGGCTATTGCGGGCTGCGGGGGTGGAAACGACGGTTCGGGTGGATTGAATGGAGCAGTTACTGTCGTTGGTACGCAGACGGCTTCAAACTTTTCCAGTGATGTGACTTTTAGGATAACCTACACCAATCCTTTGAGATCCGATATGATTGGTGTGCCGATAAATTTTACTGTCTATGTTGATGGCACAATAATAGATCATCAAGCTACAAATTTTAACAACTCAGGAATACTGACAGTAACTTATAATATTGGCAAAGATGTAACAGAAAGAGTTGTGAGATGCATAGCAAATTCGGCTAATCTTGTAGGCTCGGATTCACTAACAATAGCAGCTTTCGGTACGCTGAATGTTACGCCTCCAGTTCAGACATTTACGGATTCCGAGTTGGCTGGATCAATAAAGACTTATAATATTTCTGGTGGTAGCGGTAGTTACATTGCGTCTTCAAATAACCCAGACTTGGTAAGCGTTATTGTGTCAGGCACAAGTGTGATTGCTACAAGAGGATCAGATAATACTGCAGCTGGTACTGTTGTGATTACTGTTACAGATACTGTGACCGGTGTTTCTGTACAAGTCCAAGCGATTGTTGTTGCCGCTCCTCCAGGTTGATTATGGACAATTATTTTCTAAATGGTATGGTTTACGAAGATGTGTAATCTTCAGCGTAAAAATGGAGTAGAAAACTGTTAGGAAGAAAGTGCTTCCAACGAAAGGGATTACGATCTAGTATGAGCGACACAAATGCCAGGGGATACCCTGGCATTTGTGCAAGTGGGCAAAAAAGCACTGAATGGAGTGTGAACATGTTGCGCTATCTTACCGCCGGAGAATCTCACGGGCCGCAGCTTACGGCGATAGTAGAGGGACTTCCTGCCGGGCT
>JARKOR010000008.1 GCA_029975625.1 Nanosynbacter sp.
ATAATACCTGCCGCATTGGCAAGTAATATTAGAGTAATTTGAGCCAAAAAGCGAATCATTCCGATACTCCCTTTTTGTGCCCCGCGTGACTTTCGTCCTGAAGGAGCGCCGCTATATGACGAACAAAGATTACGAGCCAGATGAAGATAATTGCTGCAGCGACTAGCTCAAAAACAGTCAGGTTAAAATAGCCAATGCCCCAAAACAACCATGCACTAGCAAGCAGAGCTGCAATCAGTCCGTATGAAGCGAGGAAAAAGGCCGCAGTGAACCCCGGTACGAGCCATGGCAAAAGTAAGATTATGACCCCAAATAGAAATGCCATACCAAAGGCGGAGGTGTTGTGAATGAGCGGAAAGGCGTCATAGACGAATAGTCCAACAAACGCCAAAGCAATACCAATCCCCGCAAGAAGAATTTGTATAATATTGGCTTTAACTTTTTTGACAATCCGACCCGTCTGCTGGAGCTTTCGGAAATCATCTGTAATATACTTCGAGAGAGCGACGATGACAAGGCCGGCCACAATTAGTGTAGCATTGAATGCATAGCCAGATACTCCACCACCCGCACCGAGGGAGCTAAAATGATCGTTCCACCAATGAGGGTTTGAAGCGGTCATCATGCTAATAAACGTGCCGCTGAGCAGAAAGAGTGCTAAAATAGTCGCCACCCGCACGGTATTCATCTTGACCGCCATAAGATAGGCAACGTACGCGGCAAATCCAGTTGATATAGCTAAAATGCTTGACGCACCCCAGACATCGATATGCGCATCGCGAAATGATTGACTAATGACATAGAAGATCAATGCATAAGACAAAAACATGAGTAAAGCCTGAACAAACGCGAGCGAGCTGATGTCCGTATTACGCCGAACTTTTGCCCATCTAGATGTAGCCAGTGTCACCTGGTGCCTAAATGCCGTAAAAATATATACCAGAAGCGAAACCACGCCACCAAGAATTGATGCAACAAAGCCTAGCGATACACCGCGCTCGAACAATGAAACTTGGCTACCAAAGAACAAAACAACGCCGACACCGAACCCTCCCACAGCACCCGCAAGGGCCATATAGATTGCACGTGATTCAATGTTAGCGTTGCTTGTGTCTTTGTTCATTATATCTTCACTATAGCAAACCACTTCCTAAAACACTACACATCAAGCCTCTTGCTTAGCGCCGCTTACTGCCACTCAGTGACATATTATTTTTACGCCTGCGACGGTATAGCACTAATCCAACAATTGCGCCAATGATGAGGATGAGGATCGCAATAGCGCTCATGATAATTGGCAATGGAATGACCCAGAACGATTTTGTCACCTCGATTGTTTGGTTGTTTGAGCCGTAAGTAAAGACGGCGCTAACGGTGTATTTACCAAATCCGCTTATATTCTCAATGGATTCGCTCCAGCGTCGTGCGCTATCAGGTAGAACCATACCGCGCGGATCGCTGTTATTGAATTCTGTCTGATAGAGAACCTCATTGCCTTTGGTGACAGAGATATTACCAAATGGACCAGCCTGGAGATTTCCTTCATTCTTGAACCGAATAGAAATTGACATATTGTCACCCGTAGTAAAGAACGTCGCTGAACGTCCCTGCTGTTGGACGGTGAAATCTGTCAGAGTTAGTTTTTCCGGTGCATCACCGTTAACTGTCAGAAGGATGAGCGAAGCGACGCTCGCACTTAAGTTAACCTGTCCGCCTTCATCCGGTGAGGTTGGCATAAAACGGACTGCGCCAAAGTACCCGCCCGCCTCGGCGTTTTCCGGCACGACAATCGTCGCCTCTATTGTCTTTGATTCCCCACCCTCTAGCGTAAAGCTATCGAGTGGCTGAAGAAATTGTTTCAAACTATGCGACGAAGCATATTCTGATTCTTCTAGAATCAACGCTGGCGTACCATCTTCCCCATCCGCCACAAAATCATTTTGGACTGGGCGCACCGACACGGCACTACTGGTTGGGTTACCAATAGTTATTTTCACTACTTTAGTTTCGCCTGGATCTGCGGATATATCAGTACGAAGTGGAGATACCTTGAGGCTATTTGCCGTCGTAGCATCACCATCCGTCTGGGCGAATGAAGTTGTCGTAATGGCTACACCAACAAGTGAAACCGCCACCAATAAACCAAACCCTGCTATATATTTTCGCATTTTACTTAGTTGAATATTCATAGCTATTTCCTAAAATTTACCAGTAGCAATTAAACTAAGGTCGGTCGAGTATGCCCCTGCTGGTGTATCGTTGGTTACCTTTACGCCAAACGTTAACATCATATTCTTATTGTTGACTGGTAACCCAGCTGTATCGAGAAATTTATCACCAAAAGTACTTGTGATACCATCCGTATTATCGACATACCTTAATGCGTAACCATCGTTGTTGTAATCGGAGTCTTCTGCAGGTTGAAAGGTTCCTGTTGTACTTGTCGCACCAACAGCATCGGTGGCCGTAGCAGTCTTAACACCAAATCGTGCATCGGCTGTCGAAGCCGTAATATCGTTTGAGCCAGCTGCTTGTATATAGCAATTACCTGCCGGAGCACCGGCGAGAAGAAGACCACCACACTGGGTTGCGGTGCTTTTTAGCCACACGATAGCTCCACCAGCTGCGTTAGTTGTAATTTGAGTATAAAGATTGCCTTCGCTAATTTCTCCTGGTACAAGCGCCGTAACACCCCCTACTTCTTCGCCAAGAACTAGCACGGGGTCAGTGACGGTACTTTCTTTACAATTTGCTTCAATTGACGTCCCCGAGACACAAAACAACATTGTCTCAAGTACCGTACCAGACACACCAACTGTTTGGGTAATCGCCAGTGCGACGCTACCTCGGTCCAATGCCCCTATTCCTAGTACGGTTGCAGAGCCAGCAGCTGCATTAGTTGGAGTGTCATAGGTTACAATTCGTGCATAGAATTGTCCTACTTCGCTCGGGTTAGTGATACCTGAGATATCCACCGAGACAAGCTGTCCAGCCGTTATCGTACCACCGACAACTATTCGGCTACCGGTCCCTGTCACATTCGTAAATCCTGAAGTTGTAGATGCGGCGCCAGTGACAACAAGGTCTGCTGGTGCGATACATTCTTGCCCAATAAGCGGGCTATTTTTACAAAAGTACACCGCAAACGCCCCTGCATCCACCGCTGGCTTAAAGCTCACCGTATAGTGTGTATTCGGCATCAGCGGCGAAGAGCTTGACATCGCAATAGAGCGCTCAGTTGCCTGTTGCTGCGCTGATGCAACTGTCGGCAGAAAAGTCGCCCCCACTATTAGAACCGCCATTGCCGCAAACGTTATGCGCTGGCCTAAATCTACTACTCCCATATTCCCCTTTTTTTATCCTTTTATTTCCTACCTTGGTACCATAAGTGTATCATAAACGTGCTTATGGTTTCAATTATTTTTCTTGGTACTTGTCGCGCTCTTTAAGCATTTTATTGCGTATCGAGACCAAGTGACTACGCCGACCTAACCAAAATGCGGGAAAAAGCAATAACGTCGCGGCCGCCGCCGGAATCCACAAAATAACAACTCGTTCCCCGTTATCATTACTCGCTGCCTCCTCACTCTCCGCTTCAACCTGCCCGCTTGACACCGCGATGACTTGCAGGAAAGCACTGACGCCATTTGTATCCGTAACTCTAATATTTACTTGATAAATACCAGCTTTTTTATATATGTGAGCAATATCGAGCGCCCCGGCAAACGAATGACTTAGGAGTTGAGCTTCCGAGCCGTCGCCCCAATCAACACTAAACGCATAGGGGCCCGTACCACCAGATAGCTGCAAGGGCCAAGCCAGCTGAGTACCTGCAGCCGCAGAGCGTCGTCCATATGCGCTCGTAAGTGTAATAAGCTGCCCAAACGCCGTAAAGCGCGTGTCGTTGTAGGTGACAGTTGCAATATTTGACTCTGGGCCCGCTTGCTCCAAATCGTCATAGACAATGGCCTTCAATTCATTCGTACCAGCAAACAGACTAACTTCCACGCTGAAGCTGCCGTCTTGGCACATGACCGCACCAACCATGACATTATTGTTATATATCTGCACAAGAAGACCGGTTGGACAAATGCCCCTCACCGTAATTGGTGAATCAGAGAACACGGAGCCATTACCTGGAGTAGTAATTGTCGCACCCTGAGTTGGCGGTGCTTGCGTTTTCACCGCTTCTAGGCCGAAGCCGCCTGGTTGTGGATCTGGGGTGGGTAGCGGCGTAATTGCCTCCGCTCCCTGTATATTGCTCAAGGAGATGACACATGCAGTAATCAATGCGAACACACTTCGTAGGATACTGTTCTTTCTGGCGTGAACGATATGTGTCATACGTTTCCTTTATTTGGTGAGGTTTATTTTTTCTTGAGCGACGTTTTCTTCTTCAATTGTACGCCGCCTCGTTTTTGGCGAACATAGCGAACGATCCTCCAGACGTGGTAGCCGACAAACGCCAACACAAGCGTGACGATAAGGATAAACCACCATGGCAAGTACCAGAAACCACCCGTACCAACCAAATCCTGCGTACGGTTACCGTTTTGTCCGTAATATGCGGTCATCGACACCTTATAATAACCTGGCCACAGACCCGGATCGACACAAGATGCAGCTTCGGCACGACTCGTAGACTCCGAGTCTTGACCCTTCAGCTTAATACAAGTTACGAAGGTACGTTCCTGACCAATAAGCGCAAGAGAGCTGGTTGGGTTAATGTCTTGGATTGTAATTTCCTCGCCAATAAGCGGCTTTAGTGTGATACTTCCAACTGGACTCTCGGGCACATTACCTTCGTTCTTGAGAGTATATGCGAGCCTTAGGGGCATGTTACTATGAAAATATGCGTATTCTCCACCGGTCGGCGTGTTGGCGTCACGATAAGCGCCCAGTTTCTTCAGCTCAAGATTCTCTTTGACTTCACCCGGAATATTTGCGAACACCAACGTTACGCCCGAAGCGCTCAGTCCGACATTACCACCATCAGCACCAGCGGAAGAGTAGACGATAGCACTATAGTAACCTCCGGCACCATGGCCTTCAGGAACACTCAAACTCATATCAATGGTCTGGCTCGAGTTTGGTTCAATTGTTACTGTTTGAGGAATATCCAGAAATGACTTGAGGGACCATGTTGTCTGAGGTGCATCTTCATCCATCATTAACTTTGGAACACCGCTATCATCGGTATAGCTAAAGTCAACTACTCGAAGAGTTAGATTAAGCGCTTGCTCCCGATCCTGGTTACGAATAGTTAAGGTGTCATTGATAGTCTTCCCTGCTTCGATAGTATAGTTCTTGCGCGGCACGATGCTAAGGGCAGCCGATCCTTGAGCGAATGCGTTATTAGGAATGGCAAAGCAAGTCACGGCAATCACCGCTGCAGACGCAACAAGTGCGACGCTCTTCAATCGTTTTACTAACATATTATATGTAGACCCTCCATTTTACCTTAAGTACAATACACATTGTATCATTAAAACTTACCGCTGGCTATAAAATTAACTGTTGTTGTGTATATTCCGGCACGTAAACTTGGGCTTACATTAACAATATAACTAACGGTGAACTTTTTCATCAAGCTAACGTTTGGCGATGAAGCAACAATGTCTCCTGAACGAAACATATAGACGTTTGGTTGATTATAGCCTGCCACCACCACCGCGTTTGCCCATTCTCCCTCAGGATCATTGCCCACGACCGGCTCGTCATTTGCCACTAGATTAATACCGAACTGATTCTGCCCAGGGCGACTTGCGGTAGGCTGGCTCAGCGACGTAATTGTGTTTGTGCCAGCACTCAGTGGTGCACCAACAGCTGTAATAGCGAACCCCCCACTCGCATTTGTACCAACCGCCATTTGTGATTGCGCTGTTATAGTTTCAGTTGGGCTGAGTGTTCCCATATCGGAGTAATGGATGTTGTTCGTGCCCGTGCAGTTATATTCTACCTCCTCCGCCAGGCAGAAAATCAACATTGGAGGAACTTGGGTCTCTATCTCTATCGAATCCGTCACCTGCCCGCGAATTGTACCGAAATCTATCTGCGGACCCGTTCCATCCGTTGAACCGAGTGTTTTCAGGCGAATGGAAAATGCTTGAGACGTGTCAACCGGGTTAATAATATTATCAAATGTATACACCGCCCTTACGCCAGCTGGTACTTGAGGTGGAGTCCGCGTCAAAACGATGCGATTCGTTGACTGCGCGCCAATACTAAACCCTGTCTCGCCCGTTTGCTCCGTTAAGGCCGTATCAGAGACGTCTAACCCTGCAGGCACCTCGCATGGATGGTACGGAATCGGGTCGTTGCAGAACAACAGCTCGACCGAGCCAACCGGATCGGGACTCATATATCGAAACGACACCCGATAAAACGTCTTTACTCCCGCGCCCGCATTGTTCATATATAGACTGCGATCCTGCAAACGCATCGCTGCCGAAGCTGGCAGTTGAAACATCGCGAGTAAAATAATCATCGCGAGCGCCTCAAGAACAAGGTGATTCCATTTCACCACATGATGCCCTAAGGGCATAATTCTCGCTCTTGTACTCATACCTACATTGTAGCATAAGAGTGTTACGCAGAAATTAAACCGACCCCCTGTGGAGCCGGTTTAATTTGCCTAGAATACCTATCTTAGTACTGTGGAGCAGCCAAGTAGTTAATCTTTGTGGTGTATACACCAGCTGGCGTATCCGCTGCGATGTTACCTACGTAACGAACCTTTGCGGTTGCGCAGGAGATAACTCCACCTTCACCACCAGCACCACTTGCATTGCTTGCGATAACTTCCGGAACAGACTTACTGCTCTCTTTAAAGCTAAACTCTGCATTATTCGCTGTGGTTTCACTACTTATTGAAGCTACATCACCACCGTCATATGCCGAGCCTATAATCAACGGTGCTATATTTGGCGTAATCCAGTTTGACGGGAACGCGCCGCCGTCAATCGTATCAGCACCAGCATTGACTAGAGCTAAACCAAATTGCTCAGTGCCAGGTTGGCTATGCGCTTTTGTTGGCATATCGGCAATCTTGTCGCCAACTGTATTTCGTAATGTATCACCCGAGTAGTAGACAACTGCACCACCAGATGAGTTTGAACTTAGACGCCAGTACGAATGTGTATCATACGCCGTCCCGGTTTCCAGCGAGTATTCCGCATTTTCATTACCTAGACTTAGACGGTTACCGGTAATTGGGTCGACTTGCATTGCATCACATGAACCATGCTGCACATTTTGGGTGTCTGGATTTTGTACTCCAACTGAGAAAGCCATCGTTTCCAAAACCTTAGTAGTAATGTGGATTGAATCGGTCATCACGTTAGCAACCGTCACACCACCGTCGATAATGTGTGTATTCTCCGTTGCGGCTATCGCTGGAATATGATCCGCCACACTATCGCTATCGTACGTGTTCATCTTGACGAAGAACGATCCCTTACCTGGGTTGGTAATGTATCGGTTCGTAGAAGCTTTAAATTCAATCGTAATTTGGTCATTAAATGCTGGAGCGAAATCTTCACTATCCGTAGAAATGGTTACGAAGTTCTGTTTTCCTGTCAATGACCCATCATTGCCACCAGTGGCAACGAATCCGGGATCTTCAACATTAGACGTTGCGATACTCCAATCAACGCCCGCAACTGGATTACCGTTTAATTTAACGATGAAATCAGTGCCGCTGACTGAGGCCGCGTCGTACTTGACATTCAAGTCACTGGTTTGATTTGCCCAACCACCAGTTGCGCCTTCATTATCTTGACGAGGTGTCGTTGCGCCCGAGCGAGCGTCACCTTCGTTATTACCAGGTGCCTGGCATAAACCAGCAGCGGTTGTACAGTACTGAAGCGTGAAGGCTTTAATTGGACGACTCGTTGCAGCACTATCTGTACTGACGCGGAAACTAAACGTCTCACCTGTCTTTTTACCGTTTGGACCCGAGCCAGGTAGTGAGTAGTAATTACCCTCTGGGCCGGTCCAAGCATTTGGGTTACTTTCTGAGTTGCCCGCACCGTCGGTGTCTTGCCAACCAGGTGCCGAGCTCGTTAATAGCAGCGAGCGTTCTGTGAGCGGATTCAGCGCGTCCGCAAATACAGAGGCAGCCGGAATGATTGCAGCCGCTACAAGCGCTGCCGTCGCTCCGAACAATGTGCCACGCTGCACAATTGACTTGAGTGTATACATAATTGTATATATCTCCTTTTTTAGCTTTTTTATTTTTCTTGTCCCCTAAAATCCGGGGCTTCACCTCGAATAATACCACAACCAAAAGCATAAAGGCAATAGGATTTTTCCACATTTTTTATGAAATCTGTAATTTCACTTAAAACACAGGTGTTATTACGGCAGAAAAGTCTCCCGTGTAGTGTCCGGCTGGCGTCGAGCCCGCCACATTGACAATCATGCTGATCGTATAATGAATTTGGCTGGATTCGCTGGTCACCTCGGCTATTGTATCGCCGCTCTTATACATAAATTTATTTGCCACTCGATAATTCTCCTTGAGAACAGAATCCACGCCCTGCTCCGATGATGTATACACCGGATCCTCCCCTACTTGAGGAACTGTATTTGCAACGGCATTGATTCCAAACTGTTCCTTACCAGGTTCCGAATCCGTTGGGATGGCCGGCGTGCTTAACGAGTGTTCTCCATACTTTGGAGCAGAGCCGTATATTTGCAAGTAATAACCTCCGCTCAGATGGCTTCGTACTTGAACCGATGTTGTTTTTGAAGCGGTTTTATCTGTACTCAGTACGCCAAGGTCGGATGTGCCCGGCGTCACAATGATATCAAGCGTAGGTTCATCGTCACTTGAAACGGGACCAAATGTCGCCGTATAGTTAGGGCTCGAGGCTTCTTCGCCAGACATGTCGCCAATAGTCGCATGCGCACAATACTGCCCAGAGCACATCTCAATCGCCGAGCCTGCGCCAAATTCCGGCTCGGTTAATTGATAGTTAGGCGAAGTCGACGTTACCGCAAAACCTATCTGCATGGAACAGAGCGCCAGCGTGAAACTGACCACGAGCGCCACTCCTACACCGTACCCCACTCGACTATTCATCTGCTCCCATTATGGCGTAGTCGGCAATAAAACTCAAGTTGGCAATAACCGATGAAATATAGTAAGCTAGATATAGCATAATCAAGATACATGTTATATGAAACCAGACAACGAACCAAATGAGGCACCGATTGAAGATAAGCAGGAAACGGACGAAGGACAGACCGTTGATACTTCATCTGATACCTCCAATGAAGACCATCTCGCCCAATCCGCACCAGCAGATGCCCTAAGCCGCACTCCGGACGAGCTTGAAGAAGAGGAAAAAGAAACGCATACCAACGAACCCGAACCTGTCGTCGAAAAGCAGCCATCGAAGTTGAAACGTTTTTTCCGCAAGGCTAATGTGTATTTTCTGCTGTTCTTCCTCGTCATCGCGGTTGCCATAGCCGTTACTATTGTTAACTACCTGAACAGCAAAAAAGAGCCCGTAACACCAGTCGTCGGCAGCCAGGAGCTCACCGAAGAGGCTCTCAGGCAACTCGCCAACACAGACGCTTCGGTTGGCAGCGCCTCACAAACACTCACCATCCAAGGAAACGCTGTTATTGACGGTCAAACGCTTATGCGAGGCAACCTTAATGTTGCAGGAAATCTTCAAACTGGCGGAAGTATCCAGGGGCCAACTCTTACTATCTCGGGAGCGACTAACCTTGGTGATACGCAAATGAATTCACTCCAAGTCGCCTCAAACGCAGCCATTCAAGGTAATACCACAATGCGCGACCTAAGTGTCTCTGGTAGCGCCACGTTTAATGGAGCAGTGACCATGCCTCAACTTACCGTCACGACGCTCGTACTTAGCGGAAATGCAAATTTGCAAATTCCAAATCATATTGCATTCACCGGTCCAACGCCTAGCCGAACCGTTAATGCTAGCGCCCTAGGCTCCGGCGGATCAGCTTCCGTTAGCGGCTCCGACACGACTGGCACAGTTAATATCAATACCGGTAATAGCCCACAGGCTGGCTGTATGGTGCGTATTAATTTCAATCAAGGATTCAGCAATCAACCCCATGTCCTCATTAGCCCCGTTGGATATGGAGCAGGCCGCACGGAGTATTATGTCGATCGCGACCAAGCTGGCTTTAGCATCTGCTCTTCCTCACCAGCTCCAGGCAATCAAGCTTTCGCCTTTGACTACTTTGTAACAAATTAAGGCCACTTACATAAATATCGTCGTTACAGTACGTACTGATGTCAACAATTAGAGGCAGACCCCAGACCGCAGTTATGTACAGACGGCTTGGATTCCGAGAAATAGGCTACTCAAACAGTAATAAATATTATTGCAATTTGCCCGCTATTGGTGGAGGTTCAACCTATAGCGCGGATAAAGACTATTATAAACTATCTTTTACCTTGAGCAATATAACGGATTGCAACGAAACACCACCAACCGGAGCGTAAGGTTAGTTGTTAATATGGACCAAGAGGATACGAGCAGTAAAAACCTCCTGATAATGATACGCGAAAGGGCGTAATACCCGAAATAGGAGAACACTGCCCCGAGCCTCTCAATGGAAATGAGAGACGGTACTCCCCGCCAACCCCCGTATGATAGTATGTAATGCCACGCCACCAATTATCCACTGAACCAATTGCCCTCATGCTCGATTCCGGTGAGGATCCGATATATTTGGCTAATGTTGTATTCAGCGTACCCTTGTTGGCTCTGTAATACGAGACGGAAGCGCCTCTGCACTGATTATCCCCACTACTGGTCCCTTCATAGTCCCACGGGTATCCCTGTCCAAGACATACGCCGTCCACGCCCTTCGGAATATCGCCCGTCTCGACTTTATAAAGCTGAATCGCCTTAAGGTATGCCTCTGCCGCAGCAATTGTCTTACTATTTTCCGCCCTGTCTTGAATATTTGTATACGCTGCAAT
>JARKOR010000028.1 GCA_029975625.1 Nanosynbacter sp.
AAAACTCCCGCCTCCGGCGAAACTGTCCACGGATGCGTATCCGTGCTGATGAGTCCGAAAGGACGAAACAGTTTTAATCACAAGGATGTATATGGGAACTATAGAAAATAATTATTCAGGTGGCAATCAATACGATAAGAGGGTAGACCCAACAGTTGAAAGAGGTGCTGTTACAGATGAAATCCCTACTAGGTTATTGGGAGAACGGGCTTCGGAGTCCTTCGTTATGCTGCCATTTCGTCGCCCAGAGGTGCGTAAGGCGCATTTTTTGGAGGCGTTTGATCGATCGACGGAGGACATGGCTATTTTATCGTTTGGAAAATGTAACCTGGCTTGCCCGTATTGTAAACGAGACGGGCAGTTTAAGGGAGAGGGAAATACAATCATAAAGGCACAGGAGTATGATTGGGATTTCGTAAAATCGACAATTGATTATTCCCTCAATAAAGGGCGCCGAATTCGTCTTTCTGGCGGGGATCCGTGCATGTTCCCAAAGGAGTCGCAAAAAGTCGCCGAGTATGTTAGAGATACTTACGACCAGAAGATATCAGTTGCCCATAACGGTAGTTCACCGTCATTTCTTAAAAAGTTGTTGCCTAATCTCGAATATGCTGCGATTGACATAAAAGGCGGTAGCCCTGAAGAGTTGGCCTATCGGGCAGGTACAAGAGCTATGGATCGCTCCGTCGACAGGGCTTTGGAGTGTATTGAGCTGTGTGCGTCGAATGGCGTGCTAGTGGATGTCAGAACCTGTGTGTTTGGTGACACCTCATATGATGAATTGGAAAGAATCCGCGATAGGATTTCTGGTGTTGACGGGGTAGAAAACGTATTTTGGACGCTTCGCAAATACAACGAGATTGAGGACTGTGAATTTGTCCCAGGCGACCCAGACAAGATTCGTTCATATGCTGAGTCTCTAGCTGCTGGTGCTAACTTTGGTATCGGCTTTCGCGATAAATGGACCGGAACAGCGTTTCAGATCTGGGATAAACGACAGGTAACTGACCATGTAGGCACCGAAGGGAAGATATTACAATGAACGCTCCTAACCCAGCCAGCGTGTTTGGCTGTCGCCAATCACCACGAACGCCAGAGTCGTCTGTGACTCCAGCGGCTGTGTTTGAGACACAAGAGCCTCACAAAGATGATGAGGCGGCGCAAACGCGTCGTGTGATGGACGGTCAGCTGGGTAATGGTGAATTGCCAATTGCGGCGTATCGTGAGCAAATCGTGGATGCGGTTGATGCATCGCAAGCGACATTGGCTATAGCCGAAACCGGTGCGGGTAAAAGCACTCAGGTGCCACAGTTCTTGGCCGAGGCTGGTTATGAAGTGATATTGACACAACCACGGGTTGTCGCTGCACGAACATTGTCTGAGCGTATTCGTGATGAAATTGTGGCTAAAAGAGGGCCAGAATATGCCGACTTTGTGGGTTACCGCACTGCACGCGAGCGACAAGATAGCCCGGAGAATCGGATTCTTACGGTGACAGACGGGCTGCAGCTGGTACGCGAACTCAGCGGTAATGGTGTTGGTAAGAAGCAAGTCTTAGTGGCCGACGAAGTACATGAGTGGAATGAAAACATGGAAGTGCTGGTGGCGTGGGCGAAGAAACACATGGTCGAGGACCCTGATTTTAAGGTAGTAGTCATGAGCGCCACCATGGAAGCTGGGCCGCTGGCACATTATTTTGCTGACGGTGGTAAGCGCGAAGTTCCAGTGATAGAAGTGCCGGGTCGTACATTTGAAGTCAAGAAAGAAGAAGGCGGTGATGTGGCCGACGAGGCGATAAAGTTTGCGCGTGATGGCAAAAACACGCTGGTGTTCGTACCGGGAGAGGCCGAGATCAAGCAAGTGATGGCCGAGGTGCAACGGGCGAATATACCGAATGCTGTGGTGTTGCCTCTGTATGGACGACTTGAAAAAGAAGAGCAGCAGAAAGCTTTCAAGAAGTATCCCGGTGCAAAGGTGATTGTGGCGACCAATGTCGCTCAGACGAGCATAACGATTGACGATATTGACGCGGTGGTAGACAGTGGTCTAGAGCGCCAGAAGCAAGTGAAAAATGGTGTGGAAGGCCTGTACCTGAACCCGATTTCGCAGGCTGATTGTTTGCAGCGCGCGGGCCGGGCCGGTCGCACCAAATCAGGCGAATATGTGTTAGCGCAACTAGGCAACAACAAACTCATACCAATGGCTGAACGCGAAGCTTATGGTACGCCAGAAATCCTCCGCACTCGTCTAGATGGTATGGTGTTGCGCCTTGCCAAGGGTGGTTTGGATGCAGCAGAGCTGGAGTTCTACAACGTTGAGCGCCAAGAGGAGGATGTAAGGGAACAGTTTGCAGCAGATATTGCCAAGGCTAAGACGCGTTTGCAAAAACTTGGTGCCCTGCGCGAAGATGGCAGTATTACCAAAGTTGGCCGCGACATGGACCGTATGCCAGTGGAAAGCCACTATGCGCGTATGATGATTGAAGCACGCCAATACGGCCCAGAAGTGCAAATGCAACTGGCGGCATTGTTGGCGGTGCAAGAAGCAGATGGTATTTGTCAGTTTGACACAAAAAACAGACCGTGCGGTGAACGTTGGCGTGGTCTACTTGAGCCGAGCATGAATGATTCTGACGCCATAAAACAGTTAGAAGTGTTTGTAGCTGCCGAGCGCATGAGCAATGAACAAAAACGAGACCATGATATATACGTAAAAGCGTTCTCGAAATCATGCGAAGTGCTACGACAGCTGCGCGGCGTAGAAAGGCTGCATGACCAAGACCTGTCCGTGCCAACCAAAGAACAGCGAGCACAGCTGGTGAAGTGTATTATCGCGGGTAGGGTTGATAACATGTATATCAATGATGGATACTACGGCCATCGTAATGCCCAAGGAGATGTACGTGAAGTGAGCTCACGCTCCATCATCCGGGCAGAAAAGATGGTTGTTGGTACACCGTTTGATTTACAGATAAACACACGCCGCGGCTTAACCACACTTCACCTATTGGAGAGCCCGACGAACGTGCCTTCCGTTGACGTGCTACGCGAAGTCGCGCCACAGTTATTCAGTGAAGACCCTCGCGGCTTTGTGATCGGTAAAAACGGTGTAGTTCACGAAGAGTTCATGCAAGTTTTTAACGGGTATGCTACGGGCGAACTCATCACGAGACCCGCCGTGGAGAGCGAGGCGCGTGCTAGTCATTTGGCCCGCATAGTAGCTGAGGGGAGCTGGTATTCAGACGAAGTACAGAATATTATGACAACGGTTCAAGACCTGAATAATCGTATGCCTGGTTCGGTTGGGATTATAACACGAGATAACCTAGTTGAAGTAACCACCAAGGGGTTGCCACGGAGTGCCGCCTCTCTAGATGAAGCACGGGAGTATGTGCCACAATTCAGTCTAGATGATCTGGTATCTGCGGGAGAACGTTCGGCGATATATGCTGCGTCACCAGATGAATTCAGTGGTAGGACATTAGTGTACAAGGATGGTTCGCCAATGCTTCGCGATGGGCTCAGCGAGGACGATATTCTAGCACTAGTGGCCGATGATCTGGTGTTACCCGACGGCAGAAAGATTGGGTTGAGGAGTTCGTGGGGTGACAATCCTATAGATATCGCAGGATATCAACTACAGATCATGGCAAATCGCAAGGAGCGCGCAGAGGCGATACGACGACAGCATGAACGTAATGTACAAAAAGCTGTTGATTACCTTGAGCGTGAATATAGTCGGGAACAAGTTATAGATTGGTATGGTGAGGAGGTAGCTAGCGAGGCGCAGGATATATATCGTACAAGGCTTGAAGCTGCTGCGGCCGAAAGAGAGCGTGTTGAGACAAAGCGTCGTGGTCTGGGAGAGCAGATTGAAACACTGTTGCGCGACAATGAGGATATGTACAGTTGCACTGAGACGGCTGGTATTGATGATGACGCTGTGCCAGGTGAGATACGACAAGAACTTAGGTACTTGCGCGAACGGCTTGACGATGCAAATAGTAACCTAACTAGGAAGCATAATAGGCTACTCCAAGGAGGCGAGGTTGCGTTAGAAGCTGACACCGCTGAAGCAACAACATTACGCACGCGTGTCAATGTACTTATGCAGAGGTTCAGAGATTGGCAACAGGCTGAAAAGGAGCGTGAAAATCGACCAGTTTCAGGTGGCGACCTAGCCGCACTTATGGCACACTTTAACAAACACTAGAAATCTCATCGGTTGCGATGAAGTAATTCGTCGCACTGAATGAGCTTTCAAGCGAAAGTTCAAGCACCTTAAATCACCGTGTTGCAGGCACGGGCGGCTACGGCCACGGATCAAACTGCTATGGGTTTTCCGCTAATATCCCATACGCGCCAGTAGAGCATAAAATAACTCATGCTGGA
>JARKOR010000041.1 GCA_029975625.1 Nanosynbacter sp.
AGGCAAAACCACGCTCACTAAGTTACTACTGCGGCTCGCAGATATCGATAATGGCGAAATATTGATTGACGGGCAGAATATTGCGAATGTCACGCAAGAAAGTTTACGCGAACATGTCGCCTACGTGCCCCAGGAGCCACTGTTATTTCATCGTACTATTCGCGAGAATATCGCCTACGGCAGGCCAGATGCATCGGATGAGGACATTGAAGTCGCCGCCAAAAAGGCCGGAGCGCTACAGTTCATTCGAGAACTCAAAAACGGTTTCGATACACTCGTTGGCGAACGCGGCGTCAAGCTCTCGGGCGGCCAACGACAACGCATTGCTATTGCTCGGGCAATATTGAAAGACTCGCCGATTTTAATCCTCGACGAAGCAACATCCGCGCTTGATTCGGAGTCGGAAAAGCTCATCCAGCAATCGCTCGAAACACTCATGAAAGACCGAACCTCAATCGTCATCGCTCACAGGCTCTCGACCATCGCCAAACTCGATCGTATCATCGTGCTAGACAATGGAAAAATCATCGAGGACGGCACCCACAAAACACTCCTCGCGAAAAACGGCATGTACGCCAAACTCTGGAAACGCCAAAGCGGCGGATTTATCGAGGAATAGAAATAAATCCCAGGAGAAACCCGCAACATGTAAAGTCGTAGATTGTTTATGCCTTTTAGAGTTATCTTTATACCCCCTTATTCTGTAGGGGGTTGGAGCTACTTGCGCAGAGAAAGGAGAGCTCGCGTAGCAACGGCCGCACTATTCCAAATTGGCACATTCACCCCACGATCTCGCATATGCTGAGCTATTTCATCCATGAACTGATACGCTTCGTCCGCTAGAGGCAGATGATCTCGACGAGAATCAAGCGCAAAAGGTTGCTTCCTTTGATCTCGGCGCGTTTTAGCAATTAGCGTACCAACAACAATTCCTGCCGGTGGCGTTTCTGCATATAAATCCGCAAACTCTTCCACTTCATCTATCGTCCCGCGAATATAGGGCTTCATCATAGCAATTGACACAACTCGATGCTCCTCAGGGTTTAGCTGAAAATTCTCAGCACGAACAGTTGGATTTGGTGCGCCCGGCTCAAGTCTTGAGGCATTACGAATTGTTGTCACAGAGGTCGAGACTTGCAGTGGCGGAGCGTCAATATCCCGTAATTTAATGACGTCCAATAACGACTCGGGAAGTCGGAACTTAGTGGCTAACTGAATAGGGTTTGGCCTGTTGCGGAAGTACTCAAGCACCTGGATAGTCGTGTCAATTGTCTCCGGCAAAAGTGGCTCTGTATCGCACCCAAGACTGACGAGAGTCTCGTTGGTAAATTCATCAGCTGTAGTGAGATCATCGAGATGTTTTGCCATGGTACTCTGACCAATGGGCCTAGCCTCCTGGCCTACATTCGGTATATAGCAGTATTTACAGCCCACTGGACAGCCCGCATTTTCACTAAGTTGCACAAAAACACGACTATTGTCGTGATGATTCTGAAAAACAGGCAGACCACTACCTAGAAGGATATCTTTATCCATAGGTACATTATATCATACTATTCATAATTATGCAAGTTTAGCGTATTCATCCAACACCTTTGCAACCAAAAGTTATATCTGCCGTTTTCTCCCGCCCCTAAACCCGTGAGGGATAATATTATAAGTGCAAAGTTGTAGATTTTTACACCTTTCAGGG
>JARKOR010000051.1 GCA_029975625.1 Nanosynbacter sp.
GACCCGGACGGCACGTCCGACGCCATCACGCAGCTGATCTCGCGCCTGACGGCCGTGGGCATCGACGGGGTGGGCCCGTTCGACTCGGCGGCGAAGGTCCCGACCAAGAGATCGTTAAATTGAAGGTGGCTGGTCGCGGTACGCAGATCTGTCCTGTCTGTCAAGTGGTACAATAGTGGAGATGATACGGTTTCTTTTTGGAGAAAATGAATTTTTGAAACGTCAGAGATTGGCGGAACTGCTTGAAGGAGCTCAGGTAGAGAAGTATGACGGGGAAGAATTGAGTGTAGGGCGGCTCCAAGATATTTTCCTTGCACGAACACTGTTTGGCGATGATCGAACGATTGTTATTCGCGACGCAAGCCTCAACAGCGAAGTGTGGACGGCGCTATCTGGGTTACGAATGGCTGAAGATCGCACGATTATTTTCTCTGAAACCAAGCCGGCTAAGCGTACGAAAACGTATAGATTCCTGCAAAAACAGGCGAAAACCGAAGAATTCGCGCCGTTTGGCGAGCGCGACGCGCAGAAGGCTATCCAGTGGTGCACGGAGCGAGCAAGAAAAGTATACGATTTTGTCCTTGAGAGATCAGTGGCGCAAACGCTCATTGAGCGATTAGGTATGGATATGGGCCGACTCGACATGGTACTCGGACAATTGGCGCTCAGCGACGACAGAAGCGCGGCATTCCTAGACGCATTAGTACCACTGCCTAAGACTGAAAGTGCCTTTGAATTGTTTGCGGCGGCAGTGACAGGGAAGCGCGAGGATGTGCATCGAATCATTTCGTACCTTGAGGCAACGAGCGGCGATGACGGGGCGTATCAAACGCTAGGGTTGTTGGCGTCGCAATTACTCCATCTGAACGCGTTGGTATTATCTGGCGGGGATAGCGCATCGGTTGCTAGTGATTTTGGAGCGCACCCCTATGCGCTGCGTCAACTTTTACCGCTCGCCAAGACTATCACGAAGAAGCAGCTTCACGATATGAACCATGCGCTCGGTCAGGCGGACATCCACATGAAAACCACCAATATCTCGCCGTGGTTATTGGTAGAGACGGCTTTACTGTCGTTTGAATAACGCTATTTTTTCGTCGCTGGTTTCTTTGCAGTAGAAGCTTTTTTGGGTGTAGCCGTGGTCTTTGCGGTAGCCTTGGCAGCCGGTTTCTTCGCCGAAGCAGGTTTTGCGGCGGTCTTCGTCGCCGGCTTCTTAGCTGGCGCCTTCGTCGCAGCGGTCTTTGCGGCAGGAGCTTTCTTGGCTGCATCGAGTTTCACGCCGGCTTCTTTTGCAACCTTCGCGAGTGCGCTCTTGCGGCGAGCGGCGGTATTTTTATTGAGTACGTTTTTCTTTACTGCAGTGTCAATTTCACTCTGTGCAGCTGCGAGCGTTTTAGCTGTTGGCTTAGCATGAAATGTTTTTACGGCAGATTTGACATCTTTTTTTGTCGCAACATTTCGTTCGCGGCGGACCGTCGCTTGCTTTGCGCGCTTAATAGCTGATTTAATGATTGGCATTGATTCTCCTTTACCAGGTCTACTTTTTATTCACTATTCAACAAGGGATTATACAGGGAAAAAGGCAAAAAGTAAAGACTTTGTCGGAAAAACTATTGACATGGGGTAGATGCTTATGGTATGCTGAACGTGTACATTATCGTAAACAAACATAGGACCTAAAAATCATGGCAACCTCTGGTTCAGCAAAAAAACAAATCATCGATAGCATTAAAGATGTAACAAACATCTTGGTGACGGTTAGTAAGAACCCATCAGTGGATGAACTGGCGGCTGCTCTTGGTCTTACCATTTTTCTTAATAAGCTAGATAAGCATGCGACGGCGGTGGTGAGCGGTGATATCCCTGACGCAATTTCATTCTTGGAGCCAGACAAGACCTTTGAGGAGTCGGCCGACAGTTTGCGCGACTTCATTATTGCGCTCGATAAGGAGAAGGCCGATCATTTGCGCTATAAACTTGTTGGCGACGTGGTCAAGATTTTCATCACGCCGTATCGAACAACGATTTCAAGCGACGACCTTGAGTTCTCCCAGGGCGACTATAATGTCGAAATGGTTATTGGGCTCAATGTCGTCAATAGCGAAGATATGGACTCGGCGCTATCCTCGCATGGCAAGATTCTTCATGACGCAACTGTGGCGACAATTACCTCTGGCAGTGCAACTAGCAGCCTAGGGACGATTGATTGGCATAGCAAAGATGCCAGCGGCGTCAGCGAGATGGTTTCGGATATGCTCGAGTCGCTCAAAACGGCCAAGGTGACTCTGGACGAGCAGATATCGACCGCGTTGCTTACGGGTATTGTTGCATCGACGGATCGGTTTAGCAATGAATTAACATCGTCACGGGTTATGACCGTTGCGGCTGGGCTGATGGCGTCGGGAGCGAACCAACAGCTCATTGTTGCTCGCCTGGAGGAGGCTGAAGAGACAACCCATACCGATGAGCCGACGCAGAATGCCGACGGGTCTATCGTCCTGGAGGCGGATACTTCAACCAAAGTAGCTCCATCTGAGCCAAAACCACCTAAGAGCAAGAAAGAGCCCCGTGACGACGACGGTATGATGACAATTAATCATGGCACAAATGACCTTGACGAGGTGGCGCGTCAAGTGGCTGAAGAATCGCAGGAACGGGCTGCTCGCGAAGCCGAGGAGCAACTTGACTCGATTGCCGAAGACGCGCCGGAGGTACCAAAAACCCTTGGCGGCGCTCCAGCGACAAGCGCACTTGAGGATTTGCGTCGTGAAGTAGAGGGTAATGACAAACAAGAGCCGGCACCAGCCGCAACTCCACCGCAAACACCTACGGATTCGTCCTTGCCTTCTATCGGTGGGACGCTGAACGCCACAACCGATCAAGCAGAGGCGGATAAACGCCGGGAGCTTGAGCGCGAGCAAAATCAGACTATTCTAACTCACGGCAAGCCAATTGGGGACGCGGCGCCTGCCTTTACCCCCTCTCCGTTAAATGCATCAATGGCTCCGAGTGATGAGCCGCCTGCGGTTGATATTTTCTCAAATACGCCGGAATTACCACCTGTCGTAGCCTCTGCTCCTGCGACTGGGGAAGGCGACCTGCTCAATGCCGCGCTCAGTGCGGCGGAGCCTGTTGATGCAAGCGCCCAACCGCAAGTATCTGCGGCAACCGACGCTGGACAATCTGGCGTATCGGTAGCGAATGGGATGCCAACGCTAGCGGAAATTGAGGCGCGTAGCGGCTCGAGCCATGCTGACATGCCACCGCTTCCTCCGCTTCCGCCAACGCTTATGCCAGATTTCAATAACCTGCCTCCGTTACCGCCCGTGCCGACAGATGTTCGATTGGATGACATACCGCCGGTTACCGCGGCTCCGCCAGCCCCTGCGTCGTCTACAGGATTTAATCCGTCGCAATTCCAAATTCCTGGGCAGTAATACATGGATGAGATCTTACTGATTGATAAGCCGGCTGGGATGACGAGTTTTGGCGTGGTAGCAAGGGTACGAAGGAAATTGACGGAAGAATTGAATAGAAGTAATCAACCCGGACTGAAGCGCCAACGCGTCAAAGTCGGCCATACCGGTACACTCGATCCGTTTGCGACGGGACTTATGATACTCCTTGTCGGAAAGGGCACAAAACGCTCCAATGAGTTTTTGAAGCTCGATAAGGTATATGACGCAACAATTCGTCTCGGGCAGACAAGCTCAACGGGCGATCCGGAAGGTGATATTACTTGTACAGCTTCTCCGGAAAACAGCGCGCCAAGCCAAGCGGATATAGAAAAGGCTCTTAGGCGGTTTGTCGGGGATATTGAACAAACACCTCCGATATATTCAGCGATTAAAATTGATGGACAGCGGGCGTATGCTTTGGCGCGCAAAGGTCAAGAGGTCGCCATGCCGTCGCGCCGCGTCACTATTTATGCGCTTGATATGCTGGACTACGCCTATCCCGACCTAAGAATTCGCGCCCACGTCTCGAGCGGGACGTATATTCGCACGCTGGCCGAAGATATTGGCAAGACATTGGGC
>JARKOR010000054.1 GCA_029975625.1 Nanosynbacter sp.
CGAGGCCCGCGCGGCAGTAATGGGTGCAAAGGGCGTAGCTGATACCGCCAAAGCAGAGAACATGCTGGAAGGGGCCCTGAAAAGCCTGTTCGCGGTTGCTGAAGCCTATCCAGACCTTAAGGCAAATCAGAACTTCTTGCAACTGCAGCAAGAGCTCGTCGACACCGAAGATAAAATCCAGGCTTCTCGCCGATTTTACAACGGTGGTGTTCGCGACCTTAACACTAAAATTCAGACATTCCCAGTTAATATCATTGCTGGTATGTTTGGGTTCCAATCCAAAGAATTCTTTGAGGTTGAAGACCGAGCGAGCGTGGAGAACCCTGTCGAAGTGCAGTTCTAACGTAAGTATCTTTTCTGCAACGCCGCTCTAGCATATGAGTGGCGTTTTTTGTTATACTAGGAGTATGTATAGTGCTATTTCACAAAACAAGCGTAATACGCTTATCATCATGGCGGTTTTCGTGGCGATTATTGGCGCGGTTGGTTGGGCCGTCGGCTACATTAACGGTGCGGACTATAGTATATCGGTAACGATTTTGATATGTGGCGCTGTCTACGCCCTCATTCAATACTTTATGGCCAACAAGCTCGCGATGGCAATGACTGGCGCTCAGGAGATTCAGAAGGAGAATGCGCCAGAATTGTGGCGAGTGGTTGAGAATATTGCGATTGCTTCCGGTATGCCGATGCCAAAGGTATATCTGATTGCCGATCCCGCGCCGAACGCTTTTGCGACTGGTCGCGACCCTCAGCATGCGATTGTCGGAGCGACGACGGGATTACTGGATATTATGGATAAGCGTGAGCTAGAGGCTGTTATGGCCCACGAAATGAGCCATGTGCGCAATTATGATATCAGAGTTAGTATGATAGCATTTGGTCTCGTGAGCGCTATCGGCTTTTTGGCGGATGTTGCGTTTCGTATGATGTTCTACGGGGGCAGCAACAAGGACCGTAACAGTAATCCGATTGTTTTAATTATCGGCTTGGCGGTTATTATACTCGCGCCAATCTTAGCCGCAATCACTCAGATGGCGGTTAGTCGTCAACGCGAATACCTGGCGGATGCGTCCGGTGCGCTTCTGACGCGTGATGCGGAAGGGCTAGCCTCTGCGCTAGAAAAACTTAAGACATATGGTAAGCCAATGCAGAAACAAGCTTCGGCGGCAGCGAATCTATTCATGAATGACCCTCTAAAACCGGGTTTCTTCTCAAAGATGTTCAGTACGCATCCTCCGCTTGATGAACGAATCGCTCGACTCCGTGAAACCGCGACGAAAATGTAATATTATGACTAAGAAAAAAGAGACCTCAAAAAAATCCGCACAAAACCGCGTCAAAAAACGTGTCGACGCCATTAATAATCGTCGGCAAGAGTTTCTGTCGCGCCGGCCGCATCGAAGTTTTCGTCTAACAAGGCGGCGAGACTATAAACGATCGCTCAAGGTTCCAGGGTATTGGGCGTTAACGGCTCAGGTAGGGAAGCTAATACTCAAACACAAGCGCGTACTACTGACAGTGGCACTTTTGTATGCTGTGCTTATGGTAGTTCTTTCGAGTTTTGTCTCTCAGGAGACATACTCATCTCTGCAAGATTTAGTCAATGAAGCGAACGAAGGCGGTGCGCTTGAGGCTATTGTGCCAACAGCTACCCTACTTTGGGGCGTTGTCACGGCTCAGCTTTCAGGGTCGGGGTACGCGTCTGCCTCCTCGCAGCAGGCTATGAGTATATTTTTTGGTCTCATGACATGGCTCTCGACGATATGGCTACTCCGCTCAATTATGGCAGGCAAAAAGCCTCGCGCCCGGGATGGCATTTATTCGTCGGGCGGTCCCGTCGTTCCACTACTCGTTCTGTGCCTTGTCTTTCTCATTCAGCTTATACCAGCCGCTATCGCAGTTGTTGCGTATAATGCGGCCGCTACATCGGGTCTATTTGATCAGACGGCGGTACTTATGTTGTTTGGCATTGCCTCGATTTTATTGATTACGCTATCGGCATATTGGGTTACAAGCACGCTTGTCGCGATGGTTATTGTTACTCTACCGGGAATGTACCCGTTTGAGGCCTTGCGTTTGGCCGGAGATTTGACCGTAGGCCGTCGAACACGCTTCTTGCTCCGTTTGTTATGGATGATTGTGCTTATTGCTCTTGCGTGGATTGTTGTTTTAGTACCGGCTATTTTGATTGACGGCGCGCTTAAGTCCGCTATTCCGGTACTTGATTGGTTGCCACTCGTGCCGATTACCGCGCTTCTGCTCAGTTCACTAACGATTGTCGTAGCGGCCAGCTATGTTTATGTTTTCTATCGAAAGGTCGTTGAGGATGACAGCGCACCCGCCTAAGGAGCGAATCGAAAAGCTGCGTCGACTTATTGATGATTATCGTTACCACTACCATGTGCTCGACGAATCAATCATGAGCGAGGCAGCGGCAGACAGCCTAAAGCACGAACTTACGCAGCTGGAAGAGCAATACCCCGAACTTATTACTCCGGATAGTCCAACGCAGCGCGTATCTGGCCAGGCGCTCGATAAATTCACCAAGGTTACTCACCGTACACCTATGATTTCGCTGAGCGACGTGTTTAATCGTGAGGAAGTTGCAGCGTGGATTGCTCGAATGAAAAAGGTTTTGCCTAGTGCGGCGGATGAGTACCTTTGTGATATCAAGATGGACGGTCTGGCGTGCGCCTTAATCTACGAAGATGGTATTTTAGTGCAGGCGGTGACGCGAGGAGACAGCCGGGTTGGTGAGGATGTAACCATGAACGTTCGAACTATTCAAAACGTGCCTCTGAAGCTACGGGAAAACCAAAAATTTGCTCATTTTTTGCGTGGGCGTACGGAGATTCGAGGCGAAATCGTTATGTTCAAGGAACAGTTTGCGCAGCTGAATGCGAAGCGCGAGAAGGCTGGCTTGCCTCTGTTTAAGAATCCTCGGAATCTTGCTGCCGGGACAATTCGTCAGCTAAACCCTGCGTTAGTAGCCAAGCGGCCGCTTAACTTTGTCGGGTACGATATTATTCGCGATGACCTTGAAGATACGCCGACAATCGCGTTTGGGTATCACATGATGCAAGAACTTGGCGTGTCAACGAGCCGACAAACCCAAGTAGTTCACGGCATCGATGAAATTATGGATTATATCCATCGTCTTGGCGAGGTTCGCGAAACGCTGCCCTTTAATACGGACGGCGCGGTTATAAAGCTCAACGACCGGATACAATTCGCCGAACTTGGGATAGTCGGTAAAACGCCGCGGGCTGCTGTTGCTTTTAAATTTGCCGCTGAAGAAGCCACGACTATCGTGAAAGATATCGTGATTTCTATTGGTCGCACAGGTGCGGCGACGCCCGTAGCAGTGTTCGATCCGGTCCAGGTAGCGGGGACAACCGTCCAGCACGCCAGTTTGCACAATGCTGACGAAATTGCCCGGCTTGATATTCGCCGGGGTGACACGGTTATCATCTTCAAAGCGGGCGATATTATTCCGCAAGTGCAGACTGTTCTAACTGAATTGCGGCCAAAAGAGGCTCGGCCGATCAAGTACGAAGAAGAGCTTGCCAGGCAATATCCTGAACTTGAGTTTGTTCGCCCGGAAGGCGAGGTCGTGTACCGCGTCAAGGGGCTAACCGGTCCAATTATCCTCAAGCGCGCGCTGAAGCACTTCGCATCAAAAGGCGCGCTAGATATCGATACGCTTGGCGAGAAAAATGTTGAGGCGCTGGTTGATGCCGGACTCGTGAATGACCCGGCGGATATCTATATGCTCACGAAAGAGCAGTTGCTTGGCCTTGAGCGATTCGCGGATGTTTCGGCGCAAAAACTCGTGGATGCAATCGCCGCAAAGAAACAACCTCCGCTTGAGCGCTTTTTGTTCGGGCTTGGGATTCGTCATGTGGGGATTCAGACCGCGATTGATTTAGTTGGCACATTTGAGTCTCTTGACGCGCTTCAGTACGCGACAATCGACCAGCTACGTGCGGTTGACGGTGTCGGTGAGGTTGTGGCTGAGAGCATAGTAGCGTGGTTCGCCGATGAAGATAATATTGTCCTGCTCGATAAATTCAAGAAACTTGGCGTCAGACCACACTTTGAGAAAAAATCAGGAAAGCTTATTGGCAAGAATTTCGTCGTTACAGGCACACTCCAGAGCATGAGCCGCGATGAAGCCGCGGATAAGATTCGGGCTTTGGGCGGCACATTCCAATCCGCAGTTGCCAAAGATACGGACTATTTGGTCGCGGGCGCAAAAGTAGGCGCAAGTAAGCTTACTAAAGCGCGAGAATACGGAACGATCGTTATTAACGAAACCGATTTACGGAGAATACTAGGAGAGGAGTCATAGTATGCCAACACGGGTGATTTTTGGAAAACTTGTAGGCA
>JARKOR010000057.1 GCA_029975625.1 Nanosynbacter sp.
CGCTTGCCCCAGAGTTTATACGGCAACCAAACAACAAAGAAAACAGCCAATCCATATGCTAATACAGAGATGATCGTGACAAAAGTGACTTGATTCATCGACGCGAGAGGCACGCCGACCGCTATCAGCCCCTCAGCTATCCACGCCAAAATAAACTGGACCAGTACGAACACGCCGTACGTCCATACGGGCAAGATAATCAACCATGCCCAGGTCGGGATGGCTAGTTTTTTCGTTCTATTCTCGTTTTTAGAAGAGTTTTCCAACATCGCTCCATGTCACTAATATCATTAATACTATCAGCGCCAAGAACCCAATCGCTTGAATTGTCTCTTCGCGCTCCTTCGTTAAATCTTTTTTTAATAGGCGGAAAGCAGCCATAGTAAACCACCGTCCCCCGTCAAGCGCTGGAATAGGTAGTATATTCATCACCGCCAAAGTTAATGAGATAATCGCCACGAGAAGTAAAATTTGTGTTATCCCGGCGTCTACCACCGAGGGGAATATTACCCCCAAAATACCAATCGGCCCGGAAACGCTGTTTCCTACCTCCGCCAAATTAGCGTGGGCTTGTTCGCGCGTATCTTCGTTTCCTGAAAACTGTCCAAAGAACCCGGCCAAACCCTTAACGATAATCGAGCCCAAACCCGAAAGCGTTTCATGAGTTAATTGCCCCGCCGTTGCGATACCCAAAATCGGCGCCGACCAGGTTGCGCGGATTGTCGACGACTGCGATGAACCAACACCCAGATATCCGCTCGTTGCCGCTTCGTCCCCAGACCTCAGCTGCACCTTTACGATGTGCGGTTCGTCGTCTCGCACGTACTGCACCGGTACAATGTCTCCCGCTTTTTCCGCGGTCATTTGGCGCATTTCATCGACTGTTGTAATTTTAACATCATCGATGTATGTAACAATATCTCCCACCTGGAGACCTGCTCGTTCCGCGGGAGAATCTTTACTAACCGCTCGAATTTCGACCGGAGTTGTACTCACAGTGTTATCGAATGGCAGCACTACCTGGTTGGGTAGAATCTTCGGTAGCCCCACTAAAGCAATTACACTAAACAAGAGCGCTGCGGTGAACCAATTAATCAGTACGCCCGCCAGCAAAATTTTTGTTTTAACCCAAAAACTAGCCTGCCCATACGTCCCCTTGCCTTTTGCGGAATCATGCTCACCTTTAAGTTTCACAAACCCGCCAAGAGGCAGCCAGTTGAGCGTAAATAGCACGCCGTTTTTGAGCTTGCGCGACCATGCTCGCGGCGGGAAACCAATGCCAAACTCCTCAACCACCACGCCATTTCGCCGTGCTACGATTGCATGACCAAGTTCATGAAGTACAACAAGTACTACCAGTACGAACAATCCCAGCAAAATTCCTAAAAACAGCTCCATTTACCCTCCAAACCGTCGTTGTCTTGATGAATATTCTTTTAGTATAGCGCTTACGTCTTCTTTTGTCATGTCCGGCCAATTTTTTTCAATAAAAATCAGCTCGCTATACGCGGCGCGCCACAACATAAAGTTGCTCAGCCGTTGTTCACCGCTTGTACGGACAATCAAATCACATGGCGGCACCTCTGGCGCATAAATATTCCGTGAAATTAATTCCGGCGTAATATCTTCCGCGCTCGCTCCTGATTGAACAATTTTTTTAACCGCGTCGGCAATTTCCAGTTGACCGCCGTAATTGAGACAAAGCAGCAGCTCGCCCCCATCCAGGTCGGCCGTTTGCGCTTCAGCCCGCTCAATCGCTCCAAGAATTGCCCCCGATAACCCTTCGTGCGTTCCAATCACCCTCAGCCGAACATTATGTTCGATAAATACTGGCACGTCAGACTCGAGGATCTTAAGCAGCAGACCCATCAAATACCCAACCTCTTCCTCTGAGCGCTTCCAATTCTCCGTGCTAAATACGTAGGCGCTCGCATACGTCACTCCTTGGCGTAACGTTTCAAGCAGGACATCTTTAATTGCGTTATACCCGGCTAAATGCCCCTCATACGCCGGCAGCCCATGCTGCTTTGCCCAGCGCCGATTGCCGTCAACAATAAACCCGATATGCTGGGGTACCTTAATCTCATCGTCCATCAGATAGTTAGGACGTCCTTTTCTTTCGCCTTGAATATCTCGTCAATCTTCGCCTGTATAGCCGTCATGAGTCCGTCAATTTCCTTCTCGACGCGCTTATAGTCGTCCTCGCCGAGTTCTTTCGCATCTTTCATGCGCTTCGCTTCTTTCAGCGCCTCCTGGCGGATATTGCGCATCGCAATACGTGCATCCTCAACCTTTTCGCTCACTTGCTTGACGAGCTGGCGACGACGCTCTTCGGTCAGAGGTGGCACTGGCACGCGCACGACACGACCGTCATCCGACGGGTTGAACCCTAACGCCTGATAATCACGAATTGCCGCCGAAATCGCCACGACATTGCTGGGGTCAAACGGCGTAACGAGAATCATTTGTGGTTCCGGAGCAGTGATGTTTGCCACTTGGTTGAGAGGCATTTTTGAACCATAGGCATCCACAAGCACGCCATCGAGCATGCCTGGATGAGCCCGGCCGGTTCGCACCTTCTTTAACTCATTCTCAAAGTGTTCAAGCGCTTGATTCATTTTCTCTTCGTGTGGTTTCGTGTCGAACATATTTCCTCCATTTACAGCTTATATGTAGTATATCACGTGAGGCCAAACGAGGCGAGTTGTGCTATTGGCCTACTTGATTCTCAAAACCGCCTCGGGTCCTGTCGCTCGGTCCGCCCCTGAAAATGTTTGGGTCCCGGGTCGCATTGAAATGCTCCCCCCAAACGATTTTCGGGTGCTGCCCCGCCTCGCGCCACCCGAAGTGAAGCTTGAAGCCTCAACTATCTCCCTATATTAAAATTATTTCATATTGTGCTACGCTAAAGAGAGTATTATGCAAGTTTTGGGAGTAAAATTACACAATTTCCGCTCATACGACCTATTCGAGGCAGATTTTGGCCCTCACGGCACCGTCATCATCGGTCCGAATGGCACCGGTAAAACAAATCTTCTCGAGGCGGTGTATGTCGCGCTCCGCGGCAATAGTTTTCGTGGTTCCCTTGTTGACTGCATGAAACACGATGCGGAGACAAGCACAGTCTTGCTCACCACCGACAATGAAACGAGGCGCGTCCAACTGAGACGTTCAGCACGCACGACAAATAAAGAATTCATCATCAACGACCACCAAAGCAAACTGCTTCCCCGTAAATCACGTCTACCGGTCGTTCTTTTTGAACCCAATGAGCTCCGGCTGCTCACCAGTTCGCCTACGAGGCGGCGTGATTTCCTAGATGGCCTCATCTCGCGGCTCGATGCAACCTATGAACGCAATCTCCGCGCTTTCAATCGTACCCTCTTGCAGCGAAACGAGCTCCTCAAACGTCACCAGGAAAGTGCCGCTAGCTGGCGCGATCAACTGTTCGCGTGGAATATCAAATTTGTTCAAACAGCCATGCACATCGCCTCCGCTCGAGCAAATTTCTTATATTCTCATGAATCTCAACTCGGCACCCTCTACACTTCTCTCGCCGGGTCGTCAACCAATTTCGCTGTCGAATATATACCATCCTGCCCCCTTGACGCATACGAACAGTCACTGCTCGACCGATTGGAGCGTTCCCTTGAATATGAAATCGCCACCGGACATACATCCTGTGGTCCACAACGCGAAGATTTTCTCATTCATCTCCACAATCAACCGGCCAACAAAGTCGCTTCCAGAGGCGAGATGCGCACGATTATGCTCGCGTTCAAGCTCCTAGAACTCGAGCTCCAAACCGCTCTCTCTGACGTAAAGCCTATTATCCTTATGGATGATGTCTTTTCCGAGCTCGATGCTACCCGTGAACAACTCCTACAAGAAACTATTCGGCGGCATCAATTCATCGTCACCACAACAGACGCCAGACACGAAGCAGACGATGGAGTGATTATTTCGACGGCTACCTAGTCTCGTAGCTATCCACGTATTCTTTAACCGACACAAGGATAGACTTAGCCCAGAAAGAGTCGAAGTGCTCTTCGCCTACTACCGTTATCTCGTCATCGCCAGTGACGTAGACGTGAACCTCTCCTAAATTCAACGCAAGCTTCTCTGCTTCATTCTTCAGACGACGAGCTATCTCGCTCACACGCTCTTTATTTATATCCTCAGAGTTTATACCAATCACAAACATATGTACTTCGTGTTCGTCACTTACCGTTTCAATTACCTCTTCCCACGGAGTTTTTTCAATACCCCTGACAATACACCAGGGTCGAGACCCCTGATGATTCTTAATTTCTGTCGTGCAATCAAAATCAAACATTAGGTCATCTGGAAACACCCCTAGATCCTGGCGCACAAGGCCGAGACCTCGCAGAAAAACCCTCGGCGATGGTTCATTTTCGTGAGATGGTTCCCCATCAATCATTTTATCCCATCCAGCCTGAGTTTCGTTAAAAACCTGTGTCTTAGAATTAATGACTTCCATATTTTTATTATAGCACACTTCGCATAAAAAAGCAACCCCTAGCGTAATGCTAGGGGGCTTTTTAGGTAAAATCACTCCGTCAGAGAGGCTTTTACTCGCTGACGCCAAGTTCAATGCGCTTGAACTGGCGAACCACGATGTTCTCGCCGAGTTTCGCAATTGATTCCTTGACGTGGTCTTCAACCGTCTTATCGTCATCAAGGATATAGCGCTGAGAAAGCAATACTTTGTCGGCGAAATGCTTTTTTAGCTGGCCTTCAACGATTTTTTCTCGCATTTCGGCTGGTTTTGACTTGAGTGTGTCGGATGTAAGCAGCTCCTGCTTCACGCGAGCATACTCTTCCTCTGGAATGTCCGCCTCAGAAACGTATTCAGGACTCATCGCAGCAACCTGCATGGCAATCTCATGCACCAACGTCTTGAAATCATCCAGACGAGCCACAAAATCGGTCTCGCAGTTCACTTCAACCACGACCCCAATACGCCCATCATGCACATAACTATCGACGAGACCCATGCGCGCTTCGCGGTCGCCTTTTTTCTCCGCGCGGGTTAGCCCCTTCTTGCGCATTTCTTCAAGAGCCTTATCGAAATCGCCCTCAGCCTCTGTCAAAGCTTTTTTAGCATCGGTCAAGCCGACACCGGTTAAATCACGTAATTTCTTGATATCATCAACAGAGATTCCCATCCTATTTCTCCTCTTTTTTAGCTGGCTTCTGATCCGCTTTCTTGACGCTACCCGCGCCTTCGGCAACTGCTGCCGCAAAGTAATTTAATAATAGTCCTAGGCCCTTGATAGCGTCATCGTTACCAGGAATAACATAATCGATACCCGTTGGATTGACATTCGTATCAACCACGGCAAAAACTGGAATACCCAGCGTCTTTGCTTCATTCACCGCATTCGCGTCAGTCAACGCGTCAACCACGACCACTGCGCCCGGCTTGCCCATCAAATCTTTAATACCGCCATATTTAATATTTAGGCTATCAATTTCCTCTTGAAATCGCTGCACCTCCAGCTTGTTGTAGCGCTTTTCGAGGTCGCCCGATGCCATGCGCTTTTCGAGGTTCTTCAGTTTCTTGATTTGCTGCGTAATCGTCTGCGAGTTCGTCAACATACCGCCGATCCATCGCTCGGTGACATATGGCTGATCGATTTTCTCCGCAGTTTCGCGAACAATGTCTTTTGCCTGCTTTTTTGTGCCGACAAACAGCACTTTTTTGCCGCTCGCAGCGATTTTCGTCAGTTCTGGCAGCGCGATATTCAACGCCTCAACTGTTTTCGTCAGGTCGATAATGTGCGAATCCTGGCGTTTGCTATGAATATAAGGCGCCATCTTTGGGTGCCAACGGCTGGTTTTGTGCCCAAAATGAACACCGGCTTCCAGCAGCTCCTTAATGTCTACATTTACAGACATACTACTCCTCTTTCCTCGCCCGCTGCGGTTGGAGTTGCAGTCCGGGCTGTGTCGTTAAAATTTGTTACAGGAGTAAGTATAGCAAAGTTTAGGGAAGAAATCAACTGCCTCGCGGAGTGTCACCCCGGGAAGATGTCATTCCATCCAACCGTATTATTCTCTGTTAGCCAATTTCCCCAGCGCGTCGGGTCGCCCCACGCCATACCCGCACCGCTACACACGTCAGCACTGCCTCCCCATGAACCTGTATACTCCCTCGGTGATACCGTCGAGGTGGCATAGAACCTTTTCCCCGATTTACTTGTCGCGACAAACGCAAAAGCTGCGTTAGCGCCGTCCGGCACCACGCATATAATCGCGTTATTTCCACCACCGGTATACGCGCCGCGAGTGAGCCTTGGTCGACTGACGCTCGCGCTCATTAACTGACCAAGATTTTGCGGGTACGTCCCCTTTTCAGCCCGATATAGCTCCATAAACCTCCCAACGTTATCCATGTCGCTTTTGGCCACCGAATCGTTTGCCCTATTTTGTATATTCGTATACGCTGCAATACTTATTGCGGCGAGGATTGCTATAACAACAATGACTATGAGTAATTCTACTATGGTGAAAGCTTGAGCTTTTTTATTCATGTATTCATAGTACCCCCCGAGGTTGGTGTCAAGAGAAAAATCAAGCAACTTAATATCCCTGAAATAGTTAGCCCTAAAAAGCCCCGCC
>JARKOR010000082.1 GCA_029975625.1 Nanosynbacter sp.
CAGCGGAACCTGGGAAATACTCGCTCGTTTTCGCTCCCCGTCACGCAACTCCCAGGTGTCGGGAACCATCGTCACTTCTCGACCATTTCGAAATTCGACAATCGGATATTCGGTCAGCGGCTCGAAATCCACCACTGTGCCAATGCTACCATTAGCATAGCGTCGATCTTGAGCGTTTTTGACCGCCATCACCAACGCGCCCTTCTTGAGTGTCAGTACCTGAGGCGCAAGAACCGAGCGTTGCAATGACTCAACGTAAACGTGCGAACCTGTCGTCATCTGTTCATACCGACGCACTTCCCCATCGAGCTCACGAAGATGTGCTTCATTAATACTATCGACGTCAATATTTACCGTGTGAAGCTCAGTCAAATCCGAGTCGTCCGGCACAGCCGTGACGCGCGCGAGCAATGCCTCGGCATGCCTTCTGCGAATATTTCCTTCACGAAGCGCAGTCAGAATTTCAAGCAATTCACCCTCTGTTTGACGATATTGTTGTTTTAAATACAACACCTTCGGCTGTAATTCCTGCCAAACATCAGAATAAACAACAAAACCCCCGCCTCGCGATTGCCCACGGTTGATTGGCGGCAGCTGAAAAAAATCACCGCTCATCACCACCTGTATGCCGCCAAAAGGTTCGTCCGACTCCCGAACACGCCGTAAAACGGTATCAATCATATCCAGGCGAAAATCGTGCAACATCGAAATCTCATCGATGATAAGTACATCGGTTTTCGCAATAACGTCACGGCGCGTTTTCGATAGTCGATCAAAAAAATACTCAGGCAACGTATCTTGCACGCCAATCCCGCTCCAAGAGTGAATGGTATTACCACCCAAATGCGTCGCCGCCAAGCCTGTTGTTGCTGTCACCGACACCTTTCGACCGTCGGCCCGCGCCCCGGCAATGAAAGAATTGAGCAAATGCGTCTTGCCCGTCCCCGCTGCCCCCGTCAGCAACACACTATACCCCGCTCGCATAATTGCGAGAGCCAACTCTTGATCCATATACCTATTGTATCACTCTTCTATTGACCCCCAGTAGCCTAGAATTTTCTACGAAAACCGCGCTGCAATTACCCCCTTGGTGGCTCGCCCTCAGGCTCACCCAGCAACTTCTTTGACTTAATCTCGTAGCGCTTACCAGTGATTTTACTCTCTATATAATCCTCATTAATGAGGTTCACGAACGTATCCAAGTCGGTCCCGTCCATGATGATAATCGCGCCAGCATCATCACTCATCAGCTCTAACTGCATTTCGTCGGCATAGTCGATCACCTGCTCCTGCTTGACCGCGCCAACCTCAAGCTTTTGCAACTTGTTTACCGTCTTCTTGCGCTCTTTGACGAGCGCGTTCAGATCTAACCCCTCAGGAAAGCTCAATTTGTACTCTTTCGTAATCTCCGCGACCTTTTGGTCGGCAATCACCTGCTTTTTATACTCATAGCCAAACATCCGTTCAAATTTCCCAGGACTAAACGCGAAAATATCCTTCCCAACGATTAGCACCTGATTATCATCCGGCACCTTAAAGCCAACTTCTCCACGAAATGCGCCAAATTTCCCATCGCTAAACTCCCACGCAAGCGCGCTTTTTAGCACCTGGCCCTGCGCCATCAGTTTAACAGTGTAAAACGTTTTATCCGGATTATTCTTGTCCGTGAACCGAGCAACAATACCTTTCATGCGCTTGAACTCATGCTCGCTCTCTGAAAATTCCACGATATCATCGCGTTCGTGCTCAATCAGATGAATGAGCGTTTCCGCCCGCCCCACTTTCTCCAGGTCAGTCCGGAGCAACACATTTTCTTCCGAGTCGCTCAGCTCATAATCACGGACGCTCAAGCCCGTACCAGCGCCAAGATTCACCTGATTGATATAATCAAACAAAAATAACGGCCGCAACTGCTGCTCGATATTACCACTTAGCGGCATACTATATGGCGTGTAATTTTTATT
>JARKOR010000124.1 GCA_029975625.1 Nanosynbacter sp.
CTTCGTGAATGAGTGGCGACATGCCCTAGAAAACCCGGACCCTGATAACGAAGTCCCTCGGTCGGAATTAGACTATCAAGACCAGGAAAGCTCGCCTCAACAAAAATTGACTCCGCGCATCGTTTTCTCTGCACTCCGCAACTATTTGAAAAAGTATCGCGGCCGCTAACGGTACCTCAAAAAGCGGAGACTCTCGCAGATGCATACGACTTTTCTATGTGCTAGTATAGCGCTGTCGCAAACATATACCCAGAGTCGCCGCCCAATCAACCCTACTCGTTTTCGTCCGCATGCACCACTATATTGACGAAGGTTTGCTTAATTGCTACGCTAATATGAGGTTCATTTATAGCTAAGCAAACGCATAGATGACAAACTCTAGAGAGAAATGGGGGTACATTCCTTGTGTTGAAACTATTTAAACACCTTAAGCCTTACGTCTGGCTCATCATCCCGCTGGTTATCTTAACATACCTTCAGGTAATGGCTAACCTGCAGCTACCCGACTACATGGCAAAAATCATTAACGACGGTATTATTGGCGAAAGTATGGATGCTATCTACCGTAATGGCGGAATTATGCTGCTCGTTACTCTTGGGGGAGGAATCGCCGCGGTGGGCGTGGGATTTCTAGCGACTCGTGTCGCAACCAGTTTTGCGCGAGACATCCGAAGGAAAGTCTTTGAAAAAGTCGAGAGCTTCTCCATTGCCGAGTTCAATTCCCTATCAACCGCATCGCTTATCACTCGTTCGACCAACGACATCCAACAGATTCAAATGGTCACGTTAATGATTTTGCGCATGGTACTCATGGCGCCGTTTATGGCTATTGGGGCGCTGCAAAACGCTATACAAAACGCCCCGGAACTAAGCTGGATTATTGCGATGGCCGTTGGCGCTCTCTTTGTGATTATTGTTGTACTTTTTACAACTGCCCTACCGAAGTTCAAGATTTTGCAGAAAATGGTGGATACGTTGAACTTGGTTACCCGAGAAAACCTGACGGGACTACGAGTGATACGCGCGTTCAACAAAGAAAAAACCGAGGAAAAGAAATTTGATGAAGCGAATACCGATTTAATGAGGTTAAATCTGTTTGTTAACCGGCTCATGATTATCCTTCAGCCTTTCATGATGCTTCTCATGAATATCGCACTTGTGGCCATTGTTTGGTTTGGCGCGCAACTCGTGAGTGATAATTCTATTGAAATTGGCAACATGATGGCATTTATGCAATATGCGACTCAAGTTATTATGTCGTTTTTGATGATTTCCATTATCTTTATTATGATTCCCCGAGCATCCGTATCCGCGAAACGCGTAAATGAAGTGCTCAACACAACCGCAACCATTCGCGACCCTAAAAACCCAACGAAGCCTGCCCGAAATGGACATGGGCGAATTGAATTTCGCGATGTAACGTTCACCTATCCAGACGCTGACAGCCCCGTGTTGTCCGGCATCAACTTTACGGCTGAACCAGGTCAGACTACCGCGTTCATTGGTAGTACAGGCAGCGGCAAAACGACGCTGATTGGACTCATTCCTCGGTTCTACGACGTGACGGCCGGACAGGTATTAATTGATAACGTGGATGTGCGTGACATGCGCCTCAGGGACCTCTCCGGGCAAATTGGTTACGTGCCCCAAAAGGGCGTGTTATTCTCTGGGACGGTCAAGAGCAATGTTACATATGGCAACAAGCGCGCGAGCACCAAAGAAATTGACACAGCAATAAAGGTCGCCCAGGCAAGCGACTTTGTCAAGAAACTTGAGGACGGCCTGCAAAGTAATATCTCCCAAGGAGGAACAAATGTGTCAGGGGGCCAAAAGCAACGACTATCTATTGCTCGCGCCCTTGCAGTCAAACCGAAAGTGTATATTTTTGATGATTCGTTTTCGGCACTTGACTTCAAGACTGACGCGAAACTTCGCAA
>JARKOR010000135.1 GCA_029975625.1 Nanosynbacter sp.
TGCGGGCAACGGTGTTTAATTATATCGAATGTGATTACAATCGGTGGCGGCGGCACAGTTGGTGTGGCGGCCTCAGTCCGGAACAATTTGAAAACCAGAACCTCGCTTAGGCCTGTGTCCATATTACGTGGGTAGGATCACTGGTCGTCCATTGCCGCCGGTTTTAAGGGATTAATTCCTTCAAAAGTAAAATCTCGCCCACAATGTTGTGACGATGACGCGATGATCATTTGCGGGTGCATGGCCCGTCTGAAAAAGAACAACAGCGATTTGCATGATTTATTGGTGGACTATTATGTCGGCGGCATGACTTTTATGGCGCTTGCACGTAAGCATGGGCGATCTGATTGTTGGGTTGGCAGGATGCTCCAGAAAGCTGAGGGCGTAGTGGAGGGTATGCTGATGGTGTTGGATCTCCGATTGGAGATGGATGCTGATTGTTCGAAATAATTAAAGGAAAAGTTGCTGTCTGATTCTCATTAGTCTAACATTTTAAATGTTGGAATCGCAACGTAGTTATTATCATATAACAGCTTGTTTCCTGATTTAGCCAGCCTCCCCAAAGGCTGGTTTTTTTCTAATAAGTATTATTTCGGGTAGGGATTTTATTGTTTAACCCATAATAATTCATTGACATTGAATCCCAACTTTTGAGCGGTTCGCACATAGTCTGCTTTTACTTTATCTGGAATAGTTGGGGTCCTTGCCAGAATCCATAGGTATTCTCTGTTCGGACCACTGACAAGAGCATACTTATACTCATCATCCAGTTTGATTACATTATAGCCACCATAGAAGGGGCCAAAAAACGAAACCTTCAACGCTGCAGTTTTAGTATCTCCAGTAAAGTATGCTTTACCTTCGCTCTCGCTCCATTTATTTTTCGTTGGATCGTATCCACGGTTAAGTACACGAATCCCTCCGTCGTTCCGTTTTCCATAAGTAGCGCTGACCTGTTCCAGACCACGTTCGAATCGGTTCTCGAGGCGAGCTATTTCATACCACTTTCCGAGGTAGCGGTTGGCGTCAAAATTTGTAATCGGCTGCACACCTTTAGGTGGTGTCGGGACCTTACATGCTATAAGAGTGAAAGAGAGTGCAATGCCAGTCAACACAGGCCATAACTTCATAATAAATCCTGTACTTTTGATAGTTGAGAGTAAGTATGAAAGATAGATGATTACGACCGATCACTTAAAGAACTTTCATACTATATTAGGAATAGTCCATAACAGAAAAATTGTCAGTGATGACGCCAGAAAGGCAATTTATTCCGTGCACTACACAGTTTATGTGTTAATGAATTAGTCAAGGGGGAGGATATGATAAAAAAACCTGTGATTGGGATCAGCGGTTGTCTGGCCGGTTCTGCTGTTCGTTTTGATGGTGGTCACAAAAGAGCTGACTTTTTAATGGACAAATTAGTGGAATGGGTAACATTCAGACCAGTATGTCCGGAAATGGCTATAGGGCTGCCAGTTCCGCGTCCTGCTCTACGTCTTGTGCGCTCGACGCAAGGAAATATACGGATGTGTTTCAGCCACGACCAGAATGAGGATGTGACAGAGAGAATGACAGAGTTTAGTCGTTCTTATATGGACAAATTAAAGGATGTATGATCCTACCCACGTAATATGGACACAGGCCTAAGCGAGGTTCTGGTTTTCAAATTGTTCCGGACTGAGGCCGCCACACCAACTGTGCCGCCGCCACCGATTGTAATCACATTCGATATAATTAAACACCGTTGCCCGCATTATTTCCCGGCTGATAAAGTGTTCTCCATGGAGACATTCCACTTTCAGCGAATGAAAGAAGCTTTCCACGCAGGCATTATCGTAGCAGCAACCTTTTGCGCTCATACGTCCACGCAGATTATGCCGCTTCAGTTGCGCCTGATAATCTGCTGAACAGTACTGGCCTCCACGGTCCGTGTGAACGATAACGTTCCGGGGCCTCTTACGCCGCCACCGCGCCATCTGCAGGGCATCGCAGGCCAGTTGCGCCGTCATGCGTGGCGACATTGACCAGCCAATAACGGCACGTGACCACAGGTCAATGACCACTGCCAGATACAGCCAGCCTTCATCTGTACGTAAGTACGTGATGTCTC
>JARKOR010000142.1 GCA_029975625.1 Nanosynbacter sp.
ATACTGCGTTTTGACAGTCTCCGGGTTTTTTTGTTTTTGCGCGTACTACCCATCATACATACACCTTACGGGGTTCTATATACCGACTCGGTTCCTACCGACCAATACAACACGTCAGCGTATCTGTCTTCCGGAAGTACTAATACCGAATTAGGATTCATTGCCTTCACTGAAGTTGAATGGATATAGTCGATCCTTGATTGATATAGCGGCACCGCCGGCATATCTGCCAGCCAACGACGGATAA
The DNA here is from genome assembly GCA_029975625.1 of Nanosynbacter sp. Lineage (GTDB taxonomy): Bacteria > Patescibacteriota > Saccharimonadia > Saccharimonadales > Saccharimonadaceae > Nanosynbacter. The sequence goes on from JARKOR010000142.1 coordinate 248, forward strand.
ATACTCTATATCTATCTGACCGGTACTTTTCATCCCTCTTTGAGCGGGCACCCGACAAAGCATCGTCCGCAATCACATCGCGGTAATTCGCAAAATTCAGACCCGTTGGTTTAGCCTGTGATGAATGCCAATACGCATACACATCCGGATCACCACCAAGGACTAGTTCATACACCAGCACATCGAAGTTTCGTGGCTGCAAGATAGATTGGAGCACATTTTGCGTGGCATCAAGCGGATCAACAACCTGCACGTCAACCTTGATTTTAAGCTCCTTACGCCACATGTCCGCGAGTTCATTCGTCACCTGGGTAAATCCGGAACCTCGAAGCGCTATCATTCTAATCTCAAGGGGGGTTCCGTCCTTGTACCGCATGTCGCCGGATACGCGCCACCCCTCATTGTCGAGCAATTCCTGAGCCTTTTTAATATCCTGAGTAGGAAATGTCGGCACGTCACCCTCAACCTGAGAAGAGAGAATTGGCCCGTCAAGCGAATCCACCTCCTGCTTTGATACTTCGCGGATTTTTTGTCGATCCGTCGCCAATGCCAAAGCCTGACGAACCGAAATGTTACTTGTAACACCATTTTGCGTATTGAAAATCGCAAATACTCCGTCGTTAATATTGTGTGGCTGGTTATTATACGTACTACCCAGCTTTTCAGCCACATCATCATATGTCAATGCCGGAGTTGCTGAAATCTCGCTCCTCTGAAGTGCCTCCTCTATATCTTCTCGCGTACCATATACATTCAGCTGAAAACGTTCCAAAAGCGGCGCACCGTGGAGATAAGACGGATTAGCGACAAGATGCAGAATCTTCTTGCTCTCATCAGTCGAAACATTTTGCAAAAGTCGAAAGGCAAACGGACCACTCGTCACTGGAGCTTGGCTAAACCAGTTTTCTCGTAATTCCGAGGGCTTGACGTCTGCAAGAATATGCTCCGGCAAAATAGGAAACGTAAGGGAGTGTAGGAACGGCGCATAAGCTCCCGGCAAAGTGAATTTTACTGTTGTCGCATCAACCGCCTGCGCATTAAATGACTCCCACCCTGAAATTTCGGCTCGTGTCTCCGGGTTCTTCATGAGATTAACCGTAAACACGACATCCTTTGCCGTAAGAGGAACGCCATCAGACCACACCACACCCGAACGAAGCTTAACGGTATATTCGGTTTCTCCTTCATTTATAGCCACGGAATCAGCGATATCACCCTTCAAATTCCCTGAGGTATCATAGGTATATAGTCCCGCAAACATAAGTTTCGCTGCTGATTTTTCCGCGCTAGTACGCGCAAATAACGGATTAAGTGACTCAAGCGGACCAATAACTCCCTCGGAAAATGTCCCGCCAGCCGTTGGAGCTTCTGTCATATATGCTGCACGAAAACCTATCCACTGAACGGCACTTATTCCAATAAGCACGAGTACAAGCACTATCCAGCCAACAACCATGCGCTTAACAGTAGCCAATCTATCAAGTCGCGAGGAAACAAACCTACGCGCATGACGCATAGCACTCTTGCCAGCTTTATTTACCCTTTGAACGCCGCGCCTCGTCGCACCGCTTTCAGAAAACGGAGAAGAAACGGGCTCTTGTGGCTGCTTATTTGATTGTTTTGCCACGACTCGTCTCCATTACCCTGGAATGATCATACTTGCTAGGATGGAAAGTACGAAAATTACCGCAAAAATGATAGTAACGTCAAACAAATTCTTGTCGAAACCACGCCTGGTCGTAAACAACTCCCCAGAGGAACCAAAGCCAGCCCCCAAAGACGCACCACGTTGCTGCAATAAAATTGCCACAACCGTCAACACGGCCGAACCCAGGGTTATATACGGTAAAATAATATCTAGCATGTGCATCAGCTCCTTACTTTGTTATCGCGGTCTTGCTCTCGCACCTCAACCACGCTACTCACTATATAGTTTACCAAACTCATGATGATTCCTGCAAGAATCGAGTGCGTAAACGTCATATCAAGCCCGGGCGCAACCTTCAATGAGATGTACACCATCAAGCCATTAACCAACAGGGTAAAGAGCCCTAATGTCAAAAGAATTGCAGGAAGCGCAAATATAACGACAATCGGCCTAATAATAGTGTTAATAACGGAAAATATCAGACCTGCTAGCAGAAACATACCAACGAGCCCTGGCATGGTCTCGGATCCAACACTTGGGCCAAACAGACGTACTGCTACCCAAAGACCCACAGTATTCAATACCCACCTTAAAAGGAAAACGTGAAATTGCTGCCTCATAACTATACTCTTAGTATATCACAGTCCTATGTATCAAGGAACTGCCGCACCGCCTGAGCCCTCGTCTCGCCAATAATTATAGATAACTCCTGAGTCGTGGCCGCTTTCACTCCCGCCAGGCTACCGAATTTTTTAAGTAGTTTGGCGCGTGTTTTCGGGCCAATACCAGGAATTTCCTCAAGTGTGTTCTTGGTCTGCTCTGTCTTTCTAAGTACCGTATGATAACTAATAGCAAATCGATGAGATTCATCGCGAATCCTTTGGAATAGACGCGTCACATCGTCGTACGTATAGTTCGCGCCATCACCCCGAAGATTTAAGGCATGTCCATGAGACTTCGTCTGGCCAGGGTGGAGATTGACAATAACAAACGAACCCTCTTCGCGCACGGACACGTCAGCCCGCTCCCGTAGCTTCGCCACGTTCACGAACGAATTCGTCTGATGTACGACAATTTCCTCGATACGTTTTGCAATGGAGACAATAGGCACACGCACGTCCCTTTCTTGTAACGCGCGAATGGCCGCCTCGAGCTGTCCCTTGCCACCGTCGATTAAAATCAGATCCGGCACTCCCCACGATTTCTGATTTTTTTCGGAAAATCGCCGAAAAATCGTTTCATATATGTTTCCCGTGTCATCATTTCTCTGATTAGTCATCTTGAATTTGCGGTATTCTGCCCGCGCGGATACACCATTTGTAAACACCACCATGCTCGCGACAACATGTGTTCCCGAAAGATGAGAGACATCATAGCCCTCAATTCTTACCGGTTCTCGCTTGAGACCAAAAAGCCCCCGAAGGTCGCTAAGCGCCCGATCTTTTGAGATATCCATAAACTCACGGTCCCCGAACATAACCCGCCGCTGCAGTTCGCGCATATACCGTAGCTGGTTACGAATCACCGTAGCTTTCTCAAACTGTTGGTCCTGGGAAAACCGTTTCATATCCTGCTCCAACTCGCGAATCAACGCCACGCGATTTCCCTTGATGTAACTTATCAGACGGCGCAAATCCGCCTTATACACCTCAGAACCTTCCGATATTTTTGGACTAATCCCCAAGTCTTCATCCAGTCGCGATTGCCCCGGATGACGCTCTTTCGTAAGATACGGAAAAATCTTCCGCAGGTACCGCAATGCCTTTTTTAGGGCGAAGGCATTATAAAAAGGACCTATATACTCCGCTCCATCATCGAGTGGATTCCTCGTAAAGGTGACGGTCGGCCACTCGCTTTTCATGTCAATCCGAACAAAACTCTGCGATTTGTCATCTCGAAGCAATACGTTATAGCGTGGCATATAACGTTTAACCATTTCGCTCTCCAGAAACAGCGCGTCTACTTCGGACTCCGTTTCAATCCAATCCGTATCGGCAATCTCTGCCACTAGCGCCATTGTCTTGTTGTCGCGCCCGCGTGAATCCTGAAAATACTGTCTGACACGATTACGAAGAACCGCTGCTTTGCCTACGTAGATAATTTCATCGTTTACATCCTTATGGAAATAAACGCCAGGACTGAGTGGCAGCGTGTTCAACTTTGTTTTCAATTTGTCATTCACTCTATTACTACTGCGGTACCTTTGCGCGGCGAACTACTTCTCTTCGTCGTTCGCAACCTTCACGACCAGTCCGCCAGAGGTCTCAAGCACAGCGTTCAAAATAACGCCGTACAACGCACCGAGTACCCAGCCAATCGCAAAGTAGATGATTGGCACAAAAATAATTGCCAAAAAGCCATGCGCAAGCCCAAATGTTAACCCGCGTAGCAAGCTTTCCGTCTCTTGCGTAAATTGCGCTCCGGCGCTAATGGTATACGAGATTGCCGTCACAAGACCAATTAGGCTAAAGAATGTCCCTTGAAGCATTCCAACTGTCGTCGCCTTAACACC
>JARKOR010000161.1 GCA_029975625.1 Nanosynbacter sp.
AGCGATATGGTACAAGTAACACGTAAAGATCAGAAGGAAGCGAACGAGAATATTATTCGTCGCTTCAACCGTCGGATGCTGCAGAGCGGCGTATTGGCGGAGGCAAAGGCTGGCATGCGATTCGCAAAGCCGTTGTCTAAGGTAGAGCGTCGCAAGAAAGCGATTATTCGTCGCGAGCGTCGTGCAGAGAAAACTGCTAAGATGCGCCTTGGGGTGCGTTAATGGCGGCGCTTTCTGAGCGCATCTCTACTGAAATGAAAGCCGCCTTTTTAGGCGGTAATCGTTTTCGTGGCGATGTACTGCGTAATCTAAAGGCGACTATCCTCAATGAAGAGGTTGCGAAGCAAAAGCGCGACGAGGGGCTCAGTGATGGCGAGATTGAATCAGTCATTGCGCGCGAAGTGAAGCGCCGGACAGAAAGCGCCCGATTGTATCGGGAGAATAATCGTCCCGAGTTGGCTGAGCCGGAGGAGCAGGAGATGGCGGTGCTGGAAGAATTTTTGCCCGAACAGATGAGCGAGGGGGACCTTCGCCGCGTTGTCGAGGAGAAGATTGCGAACCTTGGGGCGAATAGCCCGAAAGACATGGGGCGCGTTATCGGTGCGGTGAAAGCCGAAGTGGGTAACGCCGCGGATGGCGCTTTGTTGGCGCAAATTGTAAAGAACGCATTAACAAACAAGTAAAGAGAAAGTGAGGGGCAAAAAAATGATTCTTTTGTTTGGACCGACTGGCGCGGGAAAAAGCATGCAAGGCCAGATGTTGGCGGTCAGACAGGGTTGGAAATGGCTATCGACGGGCGAAATGTTACGTCAAAGCCAAGATGAAGCGGTAATTCGGACACTTCAAGCGGGCGAGTTGGTGAGCGACGATTTAACATACCGGGTGTTCGAGGAGGCTGTGCAGGATGCGCGCGAGAGGCATTATTCAAATATCATCGTCGACGGATTTCCGCGGACGAAAGAGCAGGCGGCATGGCTCGATGATTATCTGGTACAGATAGGCGAAAAAATCGATGTGGTAATTGTCCTTGAGGTGCCAGAGGCGGAGATTATGGCGCGTCTTGAAAAGCGTGGTCGCATGGAAGATACGCCGGAAACTATTGCGAAACGCATGACCATTTATCGCCAAAAAATGTATCCGGTTCTTGGTATTTTCGCTGAGGCAGGGGTAAAAATCGTTCACCTGGACGGTACGGGTACGGCCGGCGAGGTTCACGACAAGATATATGATGAGGTGATTCAGTCATGGCAGAACTCATAACCGGGCGAAAAACACTGGAGCAGCTTGCTGCGATGCGTGAGTGCGGGCGAATGCTTGCGACGATTTATAAGGAGATTCACCAGCAGACAACCGCGGGGATGAGCGAATTGGATGTGAACGAACTGGTAGCGCGACGAATTCGGGAGTTCGGCGCGGAAGCAACTTATCTCACTGACGAGGTGAATTTTCCAGGGGTGATTTGCATCTCAACGAACGATCAACTGGTTCATTCTCCACCAACCGAATATGTCTTCAAAAAGGGTGATGTTGTAAGTTTTGATTTGGTGATTGCCTACAGGGGGATGAAAACAGACAGTGCGTTTACCATGGTAATTGACGAAGAGCCAAAGGGGGCGGTGAAACATCTGCTGAAGACGACTGAACAAAGTTTGTACTCAGGCATAGACGCTATATCTGGTGCCGGGACGCGCGTGGGCGCTATATCTAGCGCCGTTGAACATGTTCTTGAGAAGGGAAAACTGGGTATTATCCGCGAGCTAGTAGGCCACGGTGTCGGGCTAGAGATGCACATGAGTCCGGAAATTCCGAACTATGGTATTGCCGGTACGGGTCCTGTCTTACAGACGGGGGATACGATTGCAATTGAACCGATGGCTTCTTTGGGCGGAGAGCAGATCGTTACCGAGGGTGATGATTGGACGATTTCCATGAAAGACGGTAGCCTGGGCGCGCATTTTGAACATACAGTGCTCGTGACTGAAGACGGCGCGGAAATTTTGACAAAGTTGTAGAGCTTTCTCCTTAAGGTATTGACTTTTGCGTGTCAGTATGCTATGATTTAGACATGTTTATCACAAAAACAAGGAAAAATAGATTATGACAGGAACAGAACATGAAGAAGTTGGGATAGGGAACCACCCCCCTGTCATTATTGCGTCGCAAAGTGAGCTACCTAGTGTGGCTAGAGAGAAACTAGAAGAGGCTCTCGCTGACGCGCCGGAGTTTCGTTTTGCAGAGGGAAGGACTCAAGAGGAGTTCGATGTTGAGGCCGCTGAAGGTGCAAAGAAATCTTTCTATGGGCCTGAGGGAACGGCGGGCATAATGCAGGACGCTGTTAGCCTTAGTCGCTTGATTAATAAAGAGATACAGGCGGGGCGTGAACAGGCGGGGAGTGAGCTTTTGAGCAAGGAGCGCCTTAGGGAGCTTGAGCGTCTTATAGGTGATGACGTACATTCTGGAGCGTCACTCACGGCAGTTCGTTTAGTTGCATATAAGTACGGCGAAAATGTGGCGATGGTCTATAACAATCTCTATCCTCCTAAACGACAACCTATGTCACGTAGACTGGGTAGCGTAGCGTATAGAGTCAAGCAATGGTTTAATAATTATTAGAGTCGCTTCACTTGCCAAAACCCAACCATAACCTGTATACTGTATCTATGCAAGAACAGTCACGATACGTAGTGGGAATTGATATTGGCACGACGACGGTGCGGTGCGTTGTCGGACATATGGACGGTATGTCTGGCGCGCCAAAAATTGTTGGCGTGGGGCAGGCGCCAAATAGCGGTATGCGAAAGGGCGTGGTCTCTAATTTGACTGGTCCAGCTGCTGCAATTGATATGGCGCTTGAGGCGGCGGAACGGATGAGTGGACATCAGGTGAGCGGGGCGACATTGAGTGTGAACGGCTCGCATATTTTGAGTACCAAAGCGGATGGCATGATCGCGGTCGGTACGAACAATGGCGAGGTAACGGAAG
>JARKOR010000184.1 GCA_029975625.1 Nanosynbacter sp.
GTCGCGAAACATATCGAAGGCGGCGATTCATTTGCCGACGCGTTATCCCATTACCCTGCCATTTTCAATGATGTTTACGTCAACATGGTGCGCGCAGGTGAAGCTGCGGGTATCTTAGATGATATTTTGAAACGATTAGCGCTGCAACAGGAAAAAAATGCAACCATCCGCAAGAAAGTTAAGAGTGCGATGGCATACCCTGTTGTGCTCATGGTCATTATGGTTGTCGCCTTTTTTGGCCTTATGCTATTCGTTATTCCAATGATTGGCAAAACGATTAAAGATCTTGCCGGAGAAGACGCGGAGCTCCCAGGCATCACCCAGGTTATGCTGGCAATCAGCCACTTCTTTATTGGTTACTGGTATATCATCTTCCCTGTCCTATTCGCAGGCATATGGATGCTGCTACGATATATCAAGACTCCAGTAGGTAAAAAACAATTCCATTTGTTCCTCATTAAGGCTCCGGTTTTGGGACCAATCAGTAAAAAGTTAGCTATTGCCCGCTTCACTCGTACTTTCTCCGCGCTAATCGGCGCTGGCGTCGCGGTTCTTGAGGCTCTTGATATTACCGCGCGCGCCGTCGGTAATAAAACATACGAAGAATCGCTACGAAATGCGGCGGAACGCGTTAAAAACGGCGAGATATTGTCGAAAATTATTATGGAGGATGAGGGATTATACCCGGCAATCGTCGGACAGATGTTATCGGTCGGAGAAGAAACTGGACAGACAGACAAGGTGCTCGTTAAGGTGGCGGACTTCTACGAGGAAGAGGTCGATACAGCCATCTCTGGGCTGAGCTCAACCATAGAGCCAGTGATGATTGTTTTAATGGGAACTATGGTCGGTTTGATTGCCGCAAGCGTTATGATGCCGATTACCGGAATTGCGAACCAGATTAAATAAAAGGTAGTCTAGCCAAAACGCTTATGATATACTTAAGGTGAGGCATAAACTATCATAGGTGCTATTTGTGACTGAATTATTTTATACAAACAAACCCATCATCGGTCTAGACATCAGCAAGACTGGTGTTCGTGTTGTCTCCGCGGATCGATCAAAGATGTTAATATCCGGCTATGGATCAATCGACCTTGATCCCTCCAAGATAATGGATGATATTCGCCAAAGCCAGGACTATCTGCTCGAGAAGCTTCAGACGCTCTTTCAAAAAAATGTTACTGGACGGCTGGAAGGCACTCGGGCTGTCTTGGGCATTCCGGCAGCGCGCACCTTCACCCGCACCTTCACACTCCCCGTCGAGAAGGAGGGGATGATTAAACAGGCGGTTAGCCTTGAAACTGAGCAGTATATTCCTATGCCCCTGGAAAATCTATACGTTGACTATCAGGTTATTAAACGAGGCAAAACTGATCTGACTGTCCTGACCTGCGCGGTACCGCGACAATTTGTCGATGGAATACTTGAAATTATGGAGCGCGCGGGAATTGATGTTGCTATGATTGAACCAAGCATTAATGCCGTGTCGCGACTACTCGAGGCGACGGGCGAGGGCGGCGGGCTTCCGACGATTATTGTTGACATTGGACCTGTTGGTACAGACGTGGCTATTTACGACAGTGCCATCCGGGTAACGGGGAGCTTAACAATTGGCAGCAATACCCTTACGCTGGATATTGCTAAACATATGGGGGTGTCTCTTGAAACCGCTCATCAGCTTAAAGTACTCAGCGGCCTCAACGCGGGTCCTCGCCAAGCGAAGATTAGCGCAGCCCTTCGACCAAGCCTGATGAAGAT
>JARKOR010000186.1 GCA_029975625.1 Nanosynbacter sp.
GACTAGATAACTCCACCACTATAGGCTTGCATCAAATGATATAAGTGTCCAAAACCATTTAGAAAACAAGTTAGGCAAAATGATTTCTCGGCTGCTGAAATTGAGGAGATGGCGATTCCCGCCACCTCCACCATTTAAAAAAGACAGACCCGTCCACTAACCGCGTCCGGTTATTGGACGGGTTTTGTTTTTCTGCGTATTGTCAGCGATTTACGTCGATTTTAAGGTGCCGGCGTTGCCGCCCCGATCACTCCCTTTTCGGGAAGCTTGTCATATCCCGCTTCTCTTTCGCCTCGAAATTCTCCGCATTCTTACCCTCATTCTCCGGACCTCGTCCGGTTTCCTGCATTTTTTCCTGCAACCTCTGTTCGGCGATTTCGTCGGCAAACTGGTTGATACTCTTCATGATTCCGTCAAACAGGTCGTTGATGTCCATGGTCGGTCGCTCCTCGTTGTGAATTCTGATTGCTTCCCCGCTTACTTACCGGAGAGACGGAGAAAGTGTCGGGCATCGGCTGAATTTTTTGCGTGCTGGCCTTCTGAGGGCTTACTTACCGGGTGGCGGCGGGATGTGTCGGCGGGAATTTCAAATTGCCGTGTCGCAGAGAGATTTCCGTAAGGATTTCAAGGTCGCGCTTGACATTTGCGGCCCCATGGATGATATATCAAGTGATAAATCGGGCGTTATGAATGGTGCGCCAGTACATCACATAGATTCAGCAAGGAGAAATCCATTGGACGAGCAACACAGCATGGCGAGGCTGGTCCGTGATCTTCGGGAACTTACCGGTCTGACTCAGGAAAAGTTCGCAGCCAAGCTCGGGGTGACCTTTCCCACGATCAACCGCTGGGAGAACGACCGTGCCAAGCCGTCGCCGCTGGCGCTGGAGAAGATCGAGAGCCTGCTGCGCAGCCTGGGGGACAAGGGCGAGACCCTGCATAAAGCGTATTTTGGGAAGGAAGCCTAAGCATGGCCCAGCTTGAACACATCGAAGCCATTGAAAAGCGGCTCTGGAGCGCGGCGGACACCCTGCGGGCCAATTCCAACTACGCCAGCAACGAATATTTCCTGCCGGTCATGGGCCTGGTCTTCCTGCGCCATGCCTACAGCCGCTTTCTCGGCGTCAAGGATGCCATCGAAGCGGGCCTGCCCACCCGAGGCGGCAAGACCCGGCCGCTGACCAAGGAGGATTTCTCGCAGAAAAGCGCCATCTTCCTGCAGCCCAAGGCCCAGTTCGACACCCTGGTGGCTCTGCCCGACAGCGCCGACCGCGCCAAGGCGATCATCGACGCCATGGAGTCCATCGAGGCCGACTACGAGAACCTGCGCGGCGTGCTGCCCAAGAGCGAATATCAGGAGCTTGACAACGCGGTGCTCGGTCAACTGCTGCGCACCCTCAACCCCGAGGAGCTCAAGCGGGTCTCCGGCGATGTGTTCGGCCGCATCTACGAATACTTCCTGACCCAGTTCGCCGACCAGAAGGCCCACGACGGCGGCGAGTTCTTCACCCCGGTGACGCTGGTCTCGCTGATCGCCAACGTGATCGAACCGGCGGGCGGCACGGTGCTCGACCCGGCCTGCGGTTCCGGTGGCATGTTCGTGCAGAGCGCCCGGGTGGTGGAGCGGCGGCATGAAAACCCCACCGAGAAGCTCACCTTCTACGGCCTGGAAAAAAACGCCACCACCATCCGCCTGGCCAAGATGAACCTGGCGGTGCATGGTCTCGAAGGCGACATCCAGAAATCGATCACCTACTACGAAGACCCGCACGAACTGCTGCGCAAGGCCGACTTCGTCATGGCCAATCCGCCCTTCAACGTCGACGAGATAGACGCCGACAAGGTCAAGAGCGATCCACGCCTGCCTTTCGGCCTGCCCGGCGTCAACAAGAAGGGCAAGGTCAGCAACGGCAACTATGTCTGGATCAGCTACTTCTACAGCTACCTGAATGAAAAGGGCCGGGCCGGGTTCGTCATGTCCTCCCAGGCCTCCAGCGCCGGGCGCGACGAGGCCAAGGTGCGGCAAAAGCTGGTGGAGACCGGCGACGTGGATGTCATGGTCGCCATACGCTCCAACTTCTTCTACACCCGCACTGTCCCCTGCGAGCTCTGGTTCCTCAATCGCGCCAAGCCGCAAGCGCACCGCGACAAGGTGCTGATGATCGACGCCCGCAATATCTACCGCAAGGTGACGCGCAAGATTTTCGATTTTTCCCCCGAGCAGGAGCAGAACCTGCTGGCCATCGTCTGGCTCTACCGGGGCGAGACCGGGCGCTATCTGGAGCTGGTCGCGGGCTACTGCCAGCGCATGCTGGCCGAGGGCGCGGCCTGCTTCACCATGAAAGACGACGAAGGTGAAGAGGTCGAACCGCTGCCGGATTTCATCGCTGCGCTGGCGACCCTGCGCAGCAGTATTGAACCCTTTCTCAAGACCCTGGCCAAGGACGCGCCCCACACTGAACCGCTCAAGGAACTGGATGACGCCATCCCGCTGTTCAAGGCGGACGTGGAGACGTTCCAGAAGACCGTCAGCGAGCAGCAGGCGTCATGGGGAACCCAGAAAACGACCAACGGCGAACTCAAGAAGGCCGTGGACCGTCTCGCCACCCTGGCTGAGACCAGCCGTGACCTGGTCAAGCAGACCGACCTGCTCTACAAGCTCGCCTGCCGCCTGATCGAAACCTGCGAGAACGAATGCGACGCACGCGACAGCGACGCCTGGGCCGGTCGCGACATCACCCGCGCCCGCAAGGCCGCAGATGAGGCCCGCGCCCTGGCTGTGGAGCAGCTCAAGCAGGTGCGCTACTTCTGGAAGCAGGCCCACTGGCTCACCGAACGCTTCCCCGAAGCAAAACTGCGCGACGTGGAAGGGCTGGTCAAGCTGGTGGACCGGGCCGAGATCGCGGCCAACGACTGGAGCCTCACTCCTGGCCGCTACGTGGGTGTCGCACCAGAGGAGGTGGACGAGGATTTCGATTTCGAGGAGGCCCTGCGCGAGATCCATGTGGAGTTGGAGGACCTGAGCGCCGAGGCGGTGCAACTGGCCGCGACGATCAAGAGGAATTTTGAGGAGCTGGGGGTATGAGCACTTCTACGCTTAGCGAAATCGTCGAATCATGGGGTGGCTTGATTCAGACTGGTCCATTTGGCTCCCAGCTTCATCAGCATGACTATTCGGAACAAGGCATTCCAGTGGTGATGCCAAAGGATATTCGCAATGGCCGAATTGACGAAAGCGGCATAGCCCGCATTCCAGAAGGCAAGGCCAGTCAGCTGTCACGCCATTTCCTGAAAGCCGGGTCCGTAGTTTTTCCACGGAGAGGCGAGATCAGCAAGTGCGCATACATCAACGAAGAGCAGGCTGGGTTCCTTTGTGGAACCGGGTGCATCAAAATTGAGCCGCCTGAGGAGAAACTACGTTCGAAGTTTCTTTTCTATTTTCTTGGGCTTCGTCAAAGCGTTGAATGGCTTGAGCGTAATGCCGTTGGCACAACAATGCTCAACCTCAACACAAAGATTCTTGGCGGGCTGAAGGTTCCTCTCTTTGCCCCTAAGAAGCAGGATGAAATCGTCGAAATCCTCTCCGCCTACGACGACCTGATCGAGAACAACCGGCGGCGGATTCAGCTGCTGGAGCAGGCGGCGCGGTTGCTCTACAGGGAGTGGTTCGTGCACCTGCGCTTCCCGGGCCACGAGCATGTCAAGATCAAGGATGGGGTGCCGGAGGGGTGGAAGCGCGTGCAAGTCAAAGATGTTCTTGAGAAGCTGAATCGCCCTAAAAAGATAAAGCAATCCGAGTATCTTCATCAGGGGCCAATTCCGTGCGTTGACCAATCAAGAGATTTCATAGGTGGGTATACCTACGATGAGGATGCGGTCATTGATATAGGTCGTTCTGTAATTGTGTTTGGCGATCACACTCGCATTCTAAAGTATGTGGACTTTCCATTTGCCTGTGGTGCCGATGGAACACAACTGATAGTCTCGAATGATCCTGGAGTTTCGCAGGAGTTTCTGTATTTCGCATTGGATGCGATAGATCTAACAAATTATTTTTATGCAAGGCATTTCAAATTTTTAAAAGATCAATTTATTCCAAGGCCTAAAGATGTAATTATATCTCAATTTAGTGATGTAGTCCGTCCTACCTTGAATCAGATAAAATTGCTGAGCGCTCATTGCGAACGTCTTGCCAAAGCCCGCGACCTGCTATTGCCGCGCTTAATGAAAGGAGTGTTGGTTATATGATCGGGACGATTCCAATTCCTGCGCCATCTGAGCCAGCTCCCGCTTCGGCATCAACGGTTCAGGGCGGTGCCCTGATACCTCATATAGAGCGCATTAGGCTCTTCAGCCCCGAGCAATGGGAGGACTTTGTCCTCGAGTGGGCTGACAGCCTTCGTTCTCAGTATTCAAACGTGGAGCGGTGTGGCGGAGCTGGCGACATGGGGCGGGATGTGATTGCTTTTCACAAGGATTATCCTTATCTCTGGGACAACTATCAATGCAAGCACTATCGTGATCCACTCAGGCCAACGGATGTTTGGATCGAATTTGGCAAGCTTGTGTACTACACGATGAAAGGTGAATATAGCTGGCCATCGTTATATTTCTTCGTTGCGCCTCGTGGGGTTGGCACCTCACTATCAAATCTTTTGAAGGATCCTCAAAAATTGCGCTCCGAGTTGAAAGCCAAATGGGATAAGCATTGCAGGGACAAGATCACCAAGGAATGCCCTGTCGCTCTCGATAGTACCCTCACTCAATATATAGACACGCTCGACTTTTCGATCTTTCGTGCGAAGCAGCCACTTCGTATGATAGACGAACATGCAGAAACTCGATGGCATGTGGTGCGTTTTGGCGGAGGTCTTCCAAACCGCCCGCCAATAGACGCACCACCCGCGACTCTGGCAGAGAAAGAGTTGAGTTATGTGACAAAACTGCTTGAAGCATATGCAGATTACATAGGCAAAGATGTGGAGTCATACGAAGCGATTCCAAATCCCGACTTGAGGGATCATTTTTCTGAATCTCGCATCCAATTCTACAGTGCGGAATCATTGAGAGCATTTTCCCGTGATACCTTACCACCTGGCGAGTTTAAAAAACTTCAGGGTGAGTTTTACGGGGGAATTATGGATGAGATTCGTTCTGATCATCCTGATGGTTATCGAAGAGTTATTGCAGTTGTCAAGCTCGCTCGCCTCCTTCAGCTGAGCGCTCACGCCCTTATCGCTACGTTGACCCAATTGGATCGGGCGGGAATATGTCATCAACTCGCAAATGATAATGAGAATGTGGGGTGGGTGAGATGAGCGAACTCCAATCGATTTGCCGTACGGAACCCTTCAACGGGCCGATAGAGATTGGCTTGCGTACATTGGTGATTTTAACAGAAGCATTCCCCGCTGCCTATTCATTGCAGCGTCTGGTTATCTCTGACTATTTGGTGGTTCATTCTGATGACGCCGATGGTCCGCAAGGGCTGCATCCTCAAACTCCAAGAAGGAGTGGCGAGTTGTTGGTTCGGCGTGAATCATTACAGCGTGGACTTCTTCTTTATCAGAGCCGGGGCCTCATAGAACGTCGTTATGAGCCGGATGGAATAATGTTCGCAGCTACCGAAGCGTCTGCAGCATTCGTTGACGTTCTCGAGTCGCAATATGTGTCTGAGTTGCGTTCGCGGGCGGAGTGGCTCGTTTCTCGATTCAAGGCAATGACCGACAAGGAACTGGACGACTTTGTCGAGAAGCGACTCGGGATTTGGGGAGCTGAGTTTGAGTTTGAGTCTGTGCTCTGGGAGGATGTGCCTTGAGAGACTATGGATTCAAACTTATCCAATTGTCATTGACTGGCCAGGGATTAAAGAAGGCTATGATCTCCTTCTCTGAAGGTCTAAACGTGATCTATGGACCATCAGACACCGGCAAGACCTTCATTGTCCAATGCATCGATTTCATCTTTGGCGGAAAGAATGCACCTAAGCCAATTCCAGAAGCTAATGGCTACGACAGTATTTCGCTTGTGATCTCCCCTTGGGCGTCTTCAGAAAAATTTAATTTGACGAGAAGTCTTAAGGGTGGAGAGGTTATGCTTTCCGCTGAAGGACTTCAGCCTCGAAAGCTTTCGAAAAGGCACAGCGACAAGAACGAGGATTCAATCTCGAGATTCCTTCTCCGCCTAACAGATTTAGATGGTAAACGGGTTCGTAAGAATAGTCGGGGTGAGACTGACTCACTTAGCTTTCGTGATCTTGCAAAGCTGATAGTAGTCGATGAAGAGGAGGTGATTGGGGAGAGGTCTCCATATCTTTCGGGTCAGGCAGTTAGCAGGACAAAAGAGCAGTCCGTGTTCAGGTTGCTCTTGATGGGCATTGATGATTCATCGATCATATCAATTGAAGACCCAAAGATCTCCAAGGTCCGGAATACAGCTAAGATCGAGGTCATTCAACAACTTCTAGATGAAAGTTCCAAAGAGCTGGGTCAGATGGGACTTTGGCCTGATGAGAGTGCCGTAAAGCAGGGGATCGATGATATTGAGATGGAATTGGAACGGCTTAATGCAGAGCTCTCAGCTGAAAATGATGCAATAAACGCTCTTGAAACAAAACGACGGTCGTTATGGGAAGATTATAAACGTGCCCAGTCGCAGCTAGCAGTTTTGTCTGAACTGCGCACTCGATTTGTCCTTCTTAGTGATCAGTACAAGTCTGATCTGGCAAGATTAGAGGCGATCTCTGAAGCTGGTTTTCGATTAGCTCAGATGCCGTTAGAGAGATGTCCTGTATGCGGAGCGCTGCCTGAGCATCACCGAAACGACCACATGAAAGACATTCCTCCTGATGAGCTGGCAATATCTTGTGAAAAGGAAGCATCGAAGATTCGAGGTCTCATACAAGATCTTTCTGAGACGAGCAAAGGAAACGATTTTCAGATTGCAATTAATACTGAATTTGCCAAGAGAATTCATAAAGAGCTTATTGCAGCAGACAATATCATTAAGAATGAACTTAAACCCCGATTCCAGGCTGTGGCCATGAAAATTCGCGAGCTAACTGATAAGCAGCCTGTATTTCTGCGAGCACTCTACCTTTATGAATGTATCATGGACTTCAGTAAACTTATTGATTATCTAAAGAAAGAGAATTCACAGAAGCCTGCCAAGAATGCCTTTACAAGTCTTAGCGCATCAGAAACTGAAGAATTCTGCAAAGAAGTTGAAGCGGTATTGCGTGAATGGAAGTATCCAGATCTAGATCGGGTTACTTTTAGCGAACATGATGATGATATCATAATCTCAGGTCAGAGGCGCGCAAGTCATGGCAAGGGTGTAAGAGCAATTACGCATACTGCATTCAATTTGGGCCTCCTCCGGTTTTGTTTAAAACGATCAATGCCGCATCCTGGATTACTTGTCGTGGACTCGCCGCTAGTAGTGTATCGGCAGGCAGATCCGGATTTCGATCCAAGAGATAAAGATTTCTCGCCAGATGTGAAGGATGCTTTTTACAGAAGTCTATCAACCGCTAAGGATATTCAAGTAATTATTTTCGAAAATGACAGTCCACCGGCAGATTTAATTGCAAATATCATTCATTTCACGAAAACAGATGAAGGACGTTATGGATTCATTCCGAGGATTGTAATATGAATTCAATAATGACACGCAAGGTAAAATATCTACTCGCCGGTCTTGAGGAGAATAGGCAGTGACTCCCTCATCCTATTCAGAAGACACCCTCGTCCAGCAGACCACCGCCGATTACCTGGAGCAGCAGCTCGGCTGGCAGTCGGTCTATGCTTATAACAGCGAGGACTTCGGGCCAAACAGCCTGCTGGGCCGGGCCTCCGATCGGGAGGTAGTGCTGACCCGAATCCTGCGCCAAAAGCTGGCCGAGCTGAACCCCGGCTTGCCCGATGCCGCTTACGACGACGCCGTGCGCCAGATCACCGCCACCATCGCCTCGCAAACCCTGGCTGCCACCAATCGGGAGAAGTACGACCAGATGCGGGATGGGGTGCAGGTGGCATTCCGCAACGGTGACGGCGAACTGGTGAAAGATCGGATGCTGCTCTTCGATTTCGACGAGCCGGGCAACAACCACTTTCTCGCTGTACGCGAGCTTTGGGTGCGTGGCGACCTCTACCGTCGCCGGGCGGATATCATCGGCTTCGTAAACGGCCTGCCGCTGCTTTTCATCGAGTGCAAGAACATCCACAAAAGCCTCAAGGCTGCTTTCGAGAAGAACTTCTCCGACTACCTGGACACCATCCCTCACATCTTCCATCACAACGCCATTGTGATGTTCGGCAACGGCGAACGGGCAAAGATCGGCACCATCACCAGCAAATGGGAGCACTTCCACGAGTGGAAACGCCTGGCTGAAGAGGAGCCGGGCGCTGTGGACATGGAGACCCTGCTCAAAGGCATCTGTGACAAAAGCAACTTCCTGGATCTGCTGGAGAACTTCATCCTCTTCGATGAGTCCAGAGGCGAGCCGAAGAAGATCCTGGCCAAGAATCACCAGTTCTTAGGGGTCAACCGGGCCATTGGAGCCGTCCATAAGCGCAGAGAGCTGAACGGAAAGCTGGGGGTCTTCTGGCACACCCAGGGAGCAGGAAAGAGCTATTCCATGGTGATGTTCACCCGCAAGGTCCACCGCAAGCTGGGCGGCAACTTCACCTTCCTGGTTCTGACCGATCGAGATGACCTGGACACCCAGATCTACAAGACCTTTGCCGGCTGCGGAGTGGTTGACAACGACCGCGAGCCCTGCCGGGCCGCCAGCGGCAGCCACCTGAGCCGACTGCTGGCCGAGCATAAAGCCTACATCTTCTCGCTCATACAGAAATTCAATCAAAAAGTGGACCCCTGCGAGGGTTACACCAAAAGGGACGACATCATAGTAATCACCGATGAGGCGCACCGCACTCAATACGGCAGCCTGGCCGATAATATGCGCAATGCTCTGCCTCATGCCAGCTTCATTGGTTTTACAGGGACCCCGCTCTTCAAAGAAGATGAGATCACGCGAAGGGTCTTCGGCGAATACGTTTCTACCTATGACTTCCAGCGGGCGGTGGAGGACAATGCCACCGTTCCACTGTACTACGATGCCCGCGGCGAGAAGCTGGGCGTGGCCATCGGAGACCTGAACGAGCGAGTAGCTGAAAAACTAGAGGAGTTTGAGATAGACGATATCAACGTCCAGCTGCGTCTGGAGAAGGAACTCAAGCGCGAATATCACATTATCACCGCTGACAAGCGATTGGATCAGGTAGCAGGAGACTTCGTGCAGCACTATTCCACCGCATGGGAAAATGGGAAAGTGATGGTGGTCTGCATCGACAAGATAACCTGTGTGCGGATGTACAACCTGATCACGAACTACTGGCAAGAACGCATTTCTGAGCTCGAAATCGGACTGTCCTCTGCTTCGGACGAGCAGGAGGAGATCTACCTTAAGCGTCAGATCGAATGGATGCGAGAGACCCGGGCAGCGGTGGTGGTTAGCGAAGAGCAGGGGGAGGTTGACAAGTTCCGCCGGTGCGGCCTGGATATAAAACCTCATCGCCGGCTCATCAAGGAAGGCATTGACCTGCCCGAGTCAATGAGCAGCAAGCCCCAGTTTCGCAACCTGCAGCGGATTAGTCTGGACGATGCTTTCAAAACGGATGAACATCCGTTCCGCATCGCAATAGTCTGCGCCATGTGGCTGACTGGATTTGACGTGCCGAGCCTCTCCACCCTCTACCTGGACAAGCCGCTAAAGGCCCATACTCTAATGCAGGCCATAGCTCGCGCCAATCGGGTGAACGAAGGAAAGAACAATGGTCTGATCGTCGACTATTGCGGCATCCTAAAACACCTACGTCGAGCGCTGGCAACCTTTGCTGGCGCCCGCTCCAATGAGCCGGGCGACAATGTCGATCCGGCCAGGCCAGAGGAGGAGCTTTTATCCGATCTGGCCGAGGCAATCGGTTTTGTGCGGGCCTTCCTCGACCAGCGGAATGCGCCGCTGAACGATGTAATCCAGAAGACGGGCTTTGAGCGTAATGCAGCTATTGCTGCCTGCAAAGAGGCGGCCAATGAAAATGATGAGACGCGCAAACGCTTTGAAATCATGTGCAGAGAGGTCTTCAAGAAATTTAGAGCCTGTATTACCGTCCAGGGAATAAATGCCTATCGTGATGATCGGGACGCGGTCAACATCGTCTACAAGAGCCTCCAGCAGGATCGAGAAAAGGCTGACATTGCAGACATCATGCGGCAACTCCAGCAGGTGGTGGATGAAGCAATTGATGTCCAGCCCGAAGCAGCAACTGAGGCGAGAGAGCCATACGATATCAGTAGAATCGACTTTGACCGGCTTAAACAAGAGTTCGAGAGATGCAAGAAAAAGAACACGGTGGTTCAGAACCTGCGTCAAGCTGTAGAGATCCGATTGCAGAGACTGTTGCAGCAAAATCCCCTGCGCACAGACTTCCAGCATCACTACGAGATGATCGTTCTCGAATACAACCGTGAAAAGGACCGGGCAACAATTGAACAGACCTTTGAGGCTTTGCTCAATCTAGTGCAAGGACTCGATGAAGAAGAAAACCGGGCAATACAGGAAGGACTTGATGAGGAATCTTTGGCTATCTTCGATCTGCTGAAGAAGCCGGACCTGAAGAGCGTTGATATCAAGCAAATCAAAAAGGTTGCCGTAGATTTGTTGAAAACGCTGAAAGAGGAAAAGCTCCGGGTTGATCAATGGCGCGATAAGGAGGCTACCCGTGATGCTGTGCGAGTTACTATTCATGACTTTTTATGGAGTGAAGATATAGGCCTTCCCGTGGACCAGTATTCAGAGGAGGATGTGGCACAAAGAGCGGAAGATGTATTCAAACATGTCTTCTGGGCATACCCCACATTGCCATCGCCTTACTACAGCGCAACGGTGGCATAGGGAAAGAAGAGTCTGCCTGTTAATGATGGTAAGCTGCAAAGAATGTCAAGTGAACAACATCTATCAATAAACTGAAATGGTATTAAATCGCGCACCAGCCATTTGCACCCGAACCTCAGCCTGGAAATATCCGCAGTAGTACCCTCATCCCATGCCTATTTTGATATATCACCTCTCCGGCTCACCGGGGCGATAATTCCATACGGTTTATCATCGACAGAAGAGCACTGATGAGGACAATCCCTTCCTCCGCCTCTGCCTTCGCATTGCGAATTAGATTGATTTCTCCCGATTGACATGTTAGATAAACTACATATACGACTATTATCCCTATTAATTCCAAGGAGGAATACACATTTTAAAAAGGCCTAGCGTAATATTGGCTTTTTTTGTTTTTTTATTCGCTCTAGCGGCCTTCGATAGCCTTTCCGTAGAGAATGATGATTCTCCGGATGCATCAGAGGCATTGGCGTTAACGGAAGGTCAATTGGCCGGCCAGACACTGGCAGCCGATGCCAAGAGCGGCACCGTCTCCATTGAAAACTCCGGTCGGGAAATGGTAACGAACAGAAGAAAGGTCTTAACTGAGAGCTCAACTCTGGCTGATGTGGCGAACGAGGACGTCATATCGCCCCAGAAAGAGACCGTGCTGGTCATCCAGTCTGCAAATAACGAATCGCAGTCCGTTTCTCAGAGCGGTTCCTGCGAGGGCCAGAAGATCGGCCTGACCTACAAGGACTCCGTTGCATGCTATCCGGAGAGGGTCCAGCCACCCAAGGGCGCTCCCAATGTGATCTACATAGTCCTTGACGATGTGGGATTCGGCCAGATGGGCTGCTTTGGCGGTCCGGTCCAGACTCCCAACATCGACCGGCTGGCAGAAGGCGGTCTGCGCTACAGCAACTTCCATACCACCGCTCTGTGCTCTCCATCCAGAGCCTGCTTTATGACCGGCAGAAACCATCACTCAGTCGGCATTGGAGCGCTCACGGATATGGCAGTGGGCTTCCCCGGATACAATGGAAACCTCTCCCACAATACGGCAACCATAGCCGAGATGCTTCAGGGTGTAGGCTACAACACCTTTGCCCTGGGCAAGTGGCACCTCGTCTCCTTTGCCGACATAAACTACGATGCATCATTTGACAACTGGCCTACAGGCCGCGGATTCGATCACTTCTATGGATTCCTGCCTGCTCAGACCAACCAGTGGTCTCCAGATCTGGTTCGGGACACCGCTCATATTGACCCGCCTGCCACTCCGGAAGAGGGATATCACCTATCCGAGGACCTGGTGGACCAGGCCATAAAGTATGTCGATGACCAGCAGTCAGCAGGGCCCGGTAAACCCTACTTCATGTACCTGGCCTTTGGAGCCTGCCATTCACCTCATCATGCTCCCAAAGAGAACATCGACAAGTACGCGGGCAAGTTCGATCAGGGCTGGGATGCAGTGAGAAACGAGACCCTGGCCAGACAGAAAGAGATGGGCATAGTGCCGGAGAACACCGATCTTCCCCCGCGCAATCCCGGCGTTAAGGCCTGGGAAAGCCTCTCAGATGATGAGAAGCAGCTATTTGCCCGCATGATGGAGGTTTATGCCGGTTTCCTGGATCATACCGATGAAGAGATCGGCAGACTGATCGACTACCTGGATGAGACCGGCCAGCTCAATAATACCATGATCATTCTGACCTCGGACAACGGGGCCAGCATGGAAGGCGGCATGAACGGTTCGTTCAGCGAGTACCTGATGCTCAATCTGATGCCTGCAGAGAACGTCAGCTTCCTGATGAGCAAGATAGACGAGCTGGGCGGGCCGATGGCATTCGGCCACTACCCAGAAGGCTGGGCCATGGCCGGCAACACGCCATTCAAGCTCTACAAGCAGTGGACCCACGAAGGAGGAGTGCACGATCCATTGATCATATACTACCCCAATAATATCACTGACCAGAGAGGAGTTCGCACCCAGTTCACCCATGCCATCGATATCGTGCCCACAATTCTGGAAGTGGTGGGAATCGAGGCTCCCGAGATGTACAAAGGCATACCGCAAAAGCCTATCGAAGGGGTAAGTATGGCCTATACCTTCGAAGAGCCAGATGCCGAAAATCGCAAATCGGTACAGTACTTCTCCATGTGGGGCAGCCGGGGTCTATGGTATGACAACTGGAAAGCAGTGACAATGCATCCCCATGAATCAGGTGGCAACTTCGATCAGGATGTATGGGAGCTTTATAACCTCAGCCAGGACTTCTCTGAGGCCCATGACCTGGCGCAGGAGAATCCTGAGAAGGTTCAGGAAATGACAGAGCGCTGGTGGGCAGAGGCTGGAAAGTACAATGTACTGCCGCTTGACGATAGGGCGCATATGGACGTGCCGCCCGGTCCCAAAGGCAGGTTCACCTACTATCCGGGCATGGCCACTATCTTTGAGCCGGGAATTCCTGACACCAAATACAGCTCCTATGCCATCAGTGCTGATGTTGAGATTCCTGAGGGAGGGGCAGAAGGAGTACTCCTCTCCATCGGAGGCAGATTTGGCGGGCTGACTCTGTACGTCCAGGATAAGCACCTGGTCTTCGACAGCAACTATGTGGGCCTGAGCCATACCACCATCACCTCTCTTGAGGAGGTTCCTTCAGGAGAATCGACTCTTGGCTTCCGCTTCGATAAGACAGGAGAGCCCGATATCTTCAAGCAAACAGGAGCTACGGGCACGGGAACTCTGCTGATCAACCACAAAGAGGTGGGCAATGGAACGATCGCTCCGACCACTCCCATTCGCTACTCCTGGGAGGAGGGGCTTGAGATCGGCATTGATCGCCTGACACCAGTGACTGAGAGCTACACCAGCCCGTTCGAGTTCACAGGAACTCTGAAGAAGGTGGTTCTGGAGGTGGAGGGCTGAATCAATAAATAAATGAATATTGGGCCTGAAAAGGGTAGCGTGCCATAATTGCTGTAAAATCTCAGTGGCCCCGTATCCTGATTCAACTCACTCCTCCAAAGATAAATACCTATTACCTGTTATCCAATCCTCATTGATATCCATCATGATACAAACCGCCACTCTTAGGAGCGATTGATCATTTGAATATGCTCCTGATACGCGACTTCTTCGTTTCAGTTCCTTGTTGATCCTTTCCAGGCCGTTGGTGGTCCGAATCCGCCTCCAGTGCTGTCTAGGAAACGATTTGTAGTTCCAAAGATCAAATCTAAAGCTGTCAATCGTGTCTGCGGACTTTTTAGCTCCTCTACTATCAAGAATGACTGCTAGCTCCTGCATCTTGCGCTCATCCTCAAGAGAATCCTTCAGCATATAAGCGACCTCTTTTTTATCTTTCTTGGGTATGTTCTTGAGCACTGCGCGCATGAAATGAACATTACACATCTGCCAGGAAGCTCCTAAAAATTCTTTCTGCACAGCCGCTTGTATCCCTTTGTGACCATCAGATGTCACTAATTTGACACCTGTAAGCCCCCTCGCCTTCAAGCTTTCAAAGCAATTCTCCCAACAAGATGCATCTTCACTATCTGCGACTTCAGCGCTTAGAATCTCGCGATAACCGTCTTCATGAATACCAGTAACGATAAGCAGTGCCTTGTTTACATACCGTCCATCATCCCGGACCTTGAAATAGCTTGCATCCAGGAACAAGTAAGGAATTGGTCCTTCAATTGGCCTGTTTAAAAATTCTTGTACTTGTTTATCCAACTTTTTCGAGATTCTTGATACTTCGGAGGCTGAGATATTTTTTAATCCGAATTCGGAGAATACTTTCTCGACCTTTCTTGTCGCTACTCCTGCGAGATAAGATTCAGCAACAGCGACCCTAACAGATTCTTCTACTCTAGAATATCTCTCGAATATAGCAGTCTTGAATGGGAACTCTCTGATTTGAGGTTTATCAAGTTCGATTTCACCGTGAATGGTCTTGAGTGATCGCGATCTTGTTCCATTCCTGTGCGCCTTTCTCTTGCCAGTGCGTTCATAGGGGCGGGCTTGAATCTGGTTCTCTGCTTCCTGCTGCATTACCTCATTTAAGAGCGTGGTGGTCAGTTTCTTCATGCACTCTTTTCGATCGACAAGATAATCATCTGCTAAGTCAGTTATTTCCATGGCTCTGTGTCCCTCCTGAGTTTTGCGACTTGGGGATACAGGGCCAATTATAATATCTCGTAGAATAACTTGTTGCTATCTCGCAGACAGCAAGTCGGTTTCCGCTACGGAATATTCCTGGCAATTTTACAGCAAAATCGTCACGCTACCCTGAAAAGTCAGGCCCGATCTTAATTTTTAGAATATCTCCTTCCAGTCCTCTTTCATGCTGACGATCTGCCAGCCCCATTCTCCTGCCAGCACCAGACCGCTATCCAGCCTTCCGATAGCAGATCCCTTGTCATAAGCATACTCGCGCACAGGGTCGTCGTGGTGGTTCAAGAGACCCAGGCCATGCCTGCCATCCGATGTAGTGAACTGCAGCATGGGAATATCACCATTTGAGTTGCCGTAGGCTAAAATCGGCCTCTTCCCAATATTTTGAACGATCTCTTTCGCCTTCTCCTGGCCGTCGTCCATGACCAGGATCTGGGGTAGCTTCACCAGGGCTACGCTGCTGTTGTTCTCCACAAACTGCAGCCTGAAGGCCGAGCCTATCACCTGTTCCGCCGGGATGCCATATACCTCATCCGAAAAGGTGCGGACGAAATCCTCGTCTCCTCCGGTCACTATATAGACCTTGAATCCCTGGGACTGCAGATAGCTGAGCAACTCAAGCATCGGTTTGTAGACGCACCCGGTATAGGGAAGGTCGAACCTGGGATGGCGGGAGGTATTGAGCCACTCTTTTGCCAGGTCCATGTATTCCTCGGAGGTCATATTGGTGCTGGTGGCGACGTAGATTTGCAGTGATTCATTGATGCTGAAGTTGGCCGAGGCTCGCCTTTCCCCGGAGATGATAGAGCGGAAGGGCTCAGTATCGTTCCATTCCGGGTGATCTGGGGCCATATCCCGCACGCGATCGAACATAAAGAGAGATTGAACATAATCCGGATACTCGCACCAGAGGGTGCCATCGTTGTCAAAGGTGGCGATTCTCTCTTCCGGCTCCACGTAGTCCGGATGGCTCTGGTTGGTGGTATTGGCCACAAAGTTCAGGATGGCAGCCTTTGTAGATCCCTCATTCCAGGATGGAAGGGGATCCTCGGGATTAAGATCAACTGCCATTGCCATAGATATCAGAGATAATATGCTCAAACTGGCTATGACAGTCACTATTAAAGTGCTAATTTTCATATTAATTTCTCCATATATTAGTTACTTATTCGGAACCATTACTACCTCTACTTTGCCAGCTCGTATATGTCCTGGGCATAGATTTTGGTGACGTTGATCAGCTGGTCGATGGCGATGTACTCATTGGCCTGGTGCTCGACCTCTTCCTGGCCGGGCATCATGGGCCCTGAGGCCACAATATTCGGCATCTCCTTGGCATAGGTCCCTCCTCCAATGGCTATGGCGCTATCGTTCCTCCCGGTCTGCTCTGCATAAACCCGGGTAAGGGTCATGATCAGGGGAGAGTCCTTGGGGTAGTAAAGCGGGCTCTGATTGGCCTGCCAGTTCTCCGCCACGAATCCCGTGCCCTCTATGGTCTGGTTGAACCTTCCCATCACATCCTGGAAGGAATATGTAACGGGATAGCGAATGTTCAGGCCGAGAACCATGCGTTCAGGAGTGGCATTAAGCAATCCCACGCAGAGGGTGAGGTTGCCGGAGGGCTCGTCATCCATGACCAGGCCGAAGGATTTGCCGTCGGTCTCCATTCCGATGCTGGCATTAAGGAATCGGATGGCCTCAGACATCTCCGCGCTACCCATGTCCAGCGTGGCCAGGAAGGCAATAAGCTGCATTGCCGCATTCTTTCCTTTCTCGGGAGTTCTCCCGTGGGCCGCCTTGCCCAGAGAGGTTATCCTGATCGTTCTTGCAGCGCCGTCCTTTTCTGCTGCAATCTCGGCTGATAGATTGTAGCCTGTCATTCCGGCAAAGGCATCGCATGCGGCTGCAACTTGATCGGGATCCGCTGCCTGGATCCTGGCCACTGCCCTGTCGGGAACGATATTGTAGGCCGTTCCCCCCTGAAGGCTTATGATCCTTATATCTCCCCGCGGTTCTTCGGAGATATTATCTGAGATATCATCTGTGAGATTTTTAGACATATCAAAGGACATGAGGCCCTTCTCAGCATAGATGGCCGGGAAATAGGCATCCGGGGTAAAGCCGGATACAGGCTCTTTCTCACGCAGGAGGTATTGCTCCACATCCGGGCCGCCCGTCTCCTCGCTGCAGCCGAAGATGACCCGCACCCTCTTGCCGAGGGGGAGATTGGCATCCCGTATTGCTTTCAGGGCGTAAAGAGCCGCCATCGCCGGGCCCTTATCGTCAATGGCCCCCCGGCCGTAGATCTTCCCATCGTGAATCTCAGCTCCGTAGGGCGGATACGTCCAGCCGTCTCCTTCCGGCACCACATCCAAATGTGCCAGGACGGCCACATATTCGTCCCCCTGGCCGTATTCGGCGTAGCCGATGTAGCCATACAGATTGGTGGTGGCAAATCCGAGGTCCGATGATATTTGCAGGGCTCTATTCAGAGCCTTTGCAGGGCCCTCTCCGAAGGGAGCACCGGCCTGGGGCACATCCCGGACGCTCTTGATCTTCACCAGATCCTGGGTGGCATTTATCAGGCCCTCTTTATCCTTCTCCACCAGAGCGTTTAGCTTCTCAACTACGCTTTCGTTCGCTGATTGGCAGTGTACGGGTATCGCTGTCAATGCCAGTAGCAATATGGCGATCAGGAAAAATTCCAATATTTTCATTTCATCACCTGATGAGCCGGACAACTGGGGCTCAAGGAAAGTGATATATTATTCTCGGTGCTACATCAAATAAGTAATGCTCGGTTTAAAAAAAATCTGAAATCGCCTTCTGCGGCTTGCACTATAATCAACATGCGGGTATCTGCGCGGTACTCTTCCGACAATTTTTGCGTGGTTGAGGCTAGGAAACACCGGTGCTTGCAGTTTGATGGGAATAGAGAGCTTATTGTCAATGCAACTCTTTTACTCTATCATTCCAAGTTCATGCAGCCATTCGTATACCTCATTCTGAGCATTTTTTACATCCCCGCCCCGGATTGCAAGACCATCAAGAATGGTCGACTGCGGGCAAAGTCTTTTGATATCCTCAACGCTTCGCCCCAAACGGCTTCCTTCGTGTGTGCAAAACGGTACAATGGTCTTTCCGGAGAGATCATATTCTTCCAGGAAAGAAAATACCGCCATAGGCATAGTCTCAAACCAGTTAGGATAACCAACGAAAACTACATCATAGGAGTCCATGTTCTCAACCTTTGTTGCAAGCTCCGGTCTGTAGTCATCTGCCTGTTCCTTTCTTGCCTGATCGACCACCGCACCATATTCCGAGGGATATGGATTTACTGTCACAATTTCAAAGAGATCGCCGCCTATTCTTCCGTGGATTTGATTAGCTATTTCCCTTGTGTTTCCGGAATGTGAAAAATAAGCCACAAGGATATTGTTCCCTTCTGTGCCTGATGTATTATCACCCTCGGCCTTTGATCCTGTCTTCTCTTCTTGACCTGGTGCGGAAAATTGTTGTCCATCCACTATACTATCCTCATCACTGCGGATCCTGTCGCTGTTAATGCTTTCGCAGGCGACGAGAGAGATGCCCATAAGGATTGCAAGGATTAGAGCTGATAGTTTCTTCATCGTATGTACCTCCTCTTTTTAATTTTTATATATCAAAAATCAAAAGATATTTCCGTTAACGGCCTGTTCTCTTTTCTAGTTCCTCAGGATAGCGATCTCCCGCAATGTTAATCTTCGAGAGTGCGGAATTTATATCGCATTTCGTGAATGGGCCGTAGGCTTCAGCGGTATCAAAGAAAGTAACTCCGCGTTCAATAGCTGAACGAATCAGTGAAATCATCTCTTCCTAATAGTATCCAATGCCTCCGGTAACCAGCAGTATTTGCCCACCCGGATGCTTATGCCAATTATTTCTTGCGCCGGGCTCAAAGGCTACATTAGCTACGTGGCAATTGAATGTTCTGTCCATAGGAACCAAGGCTTCAACCCATGTTGTCCCTATAAAATGCTCATCCGTAATCTTTTGCCCTTTCGGAAAGATCACGCCTTCATTTATATCTTTGAGGTTATGCATGTTTGATCGCCTCAGGATGACTTTCCCATAATTCCCGTTGCCTTTTCGACCAGAGTGTGAATCGACTCACGTGATGAGATATCCGCAGTTGCGATGCTCACTTCATAACCCGCGTCCAACATGGTTTCAGCTGCGTCTTCCGCATTTTCCGGTTTTATATCTGCCAGCAGCACATGTTTTCCGACACCGACGCGGCGAGCGATCGCTACTCCGATTGAACCCGCTCCAATTATTACAATGACATCTT
>JARKOR010000188.1 GCA_029975625.1 Nanosynbacter sp.
CGGCGCACGCGAATATTGAGGTTTCGCGCCTGGAAATCGGTACAGTTCGAGCAACTAGTTAGCTCGCGGAAGGACTCATCCACCGGCGACCAATATTGAATGTCGTATTTTTTGGCAGCCGGCGCGCCGAGATCACCGCTAGCGATATTGATAATTTGATACGCAATACCAAGTTCCTGCCAAATTTCCTCCTCGATCGCCAAAATTTGCTCGTGAATTTCTTTCGATTTTTCCGGCAAAGCAAACGCGTACATTTCGAGCTTATTGAATTGGTGAACCCTGAAAAGCCCGCGGGTATGCTTCCCTGCTGCGCCCGCCTCTTTGCGATAACACGGACTCAAGCCCGCATAGAAAAGCGGCAAGTTATCCTCGTCAATAATCTCGTCTGCATGATAGCCCGTAAGTGGAATCTCCGCCGTGGCGATAAGACTTAGATCCTCGCCTTCAATGCAATATTCGTCCGACTGATCACTCGTGCGCGGCGCAAAACCCGTGCCCGTCATCGTCCGCTGGTTAACCATATGCGGCACCGTCATAAACGTAAAGCCTTTCTGAATCAGCTTGCTAAGCGCAAATTGCGTAATAGCATTCTCAAGAAGCGCCAAATCGCCCTTCAGGTAATAGAACTTCGCGCCAGCAACCTTCGCGCCTCGCTCAAAATCCACCCAATCTCGTGCTGAAGCATAGTCCAGGTGATCAATCGCGCCAGTTTTTTGCTCTCCCCAGCGCTTCACTTCCACGCTGTCTTCCTCGCCGCCGACCGGCACATCGTCAAAAATAACGTTAGGGATGGACTGAATCGCCGTCTGATACTCCTCATTGATACCTGAAAACTCGGCCTCGCTCGCTATAAGCTCTTCCTTAATAGCCTTACCCTGTTCAATAAGTTCCGGTGACGGCCTGCCGCCTTTCATCTGCGACGAAATGCGGTTTCGCTGCTCGCGGAGCGTATCAACCTGCTGTCCGAGCGACCGTCTCTGATCATCTAGCTCTAGCAGTGCTTTTATACTGACTTTGTAGCCCTTTTTGTCGGCCGAATCCTGCACTTTTTCCGGATTTTCACGAATAAAACGAATGTCTAACATAGCCTCATTATATCATGTTACACCAAAGGCGCGTGCGTAAAACCCCCTACTCCGTCCTGAGCGCTTCAATCGGATCAAGCTTCGCTGCCTTTCGGCTTGGCAGAATTCCCGAAACAACCGCAACAAACATAAGCCCGCCAATAACTCCTATAAACATAAGTGGCTGAAATATAAGCAAGCGCGAGTCGCCAAGAGCAAGTGTCTCGGAAATCCACGGGTTTGCCAGCGTACCCACAAGATATGCCAAACCAGACCCAAGCGCGCCTCCCAGAAAACCAATCCACGCCGCTTCAAATTTAAACAGACGTCCAACGTCGCGCCGGCGCATACCGAGCGCCTTCATGAGTCCAATTTGCTGCGTCCGCTCTAACACCGAGATATACTGCGTGTTGATAATGCCAAACACCGAAGTTAGAACCGCGAGCGCGCCAAAACCAATCAAAATCCCCATCAGAACATTAATAAACTGGAAAATAAAGCCCATCAGATCTTCAGCCGATTGTGCCAAAAAGCCCTTGTCCTCTATCGCCTTTTTCACGCTATCGACGCTTGCCTCATCTTTTGCTAGCACGATTGCGCCCAAGAATGCGTCTTCAAGCGGCGTACCGAGGTAGCTAAATGCGTACATTTCGGCTACAGTATCGCGAGTGGTGAGTAAACTTGAGCTAATCGATGCCGCCATGAGCGAGCTTTTTGTCACCGCCGCCACTTTGAGCGTAAATGTTCTTTCTTCTCCCGTCGCCGAATTTGCCATAACGATATCTACCGTTTGACCAATCGCGCTATCTGGCTCAGACCAGCCCAGCACTTCCGTAAAGCTACTAGGCAATATTACACTATCGTTCTGTAGATCGTCAGTACGACCCGCTAAAACATCCTGCTTTATAGCGCTATTATAGAAGTCAATTCCCGCCTGATAGCGCTTTTGCCCCTCGCGCGTGATATATTTTGCCGACGCATTATATATTGGCGTGACATCACTAACGTTTTCTATAGTTTTGAGGATTTTTATATCACCGCGCGATAACATCCGTTGCGAAAAGCCGCCGCCAAACGACATCGATGGCCCCTCAACAAATTCCTGCGGCTTTGATGGATCGGTGGAGTGAGCATCTTTTGGCTGCACATACAACTCACGCACATCCGTGTTGCTACTAACGATATCCGCCGCGTACTGCCGACCGCCCTGGCCCGCCGCCAAGGCCAACGTAATCGTAAATGCGCCAACGCCGATTGCCAGGCTCGTCAGAAGTGTCCGCGCCTTTGCCTGGCTTAAACTTCGTCCCGCCCGTCTAATTGTATCCGCTAATCTCATACATCCTCCACCTTCCTGTCAAAATATTTATTCATTACTCCCAGCGAAACAGCTTAATCGCCGCCACATATACGACAACAAGCCAGCCACACAGCATGCCTATCTGCGGAGCCACATCAACCAGCGTCGCGTTCTCTGTTATGATGTAGCGGATGCCCTCAACAAGCGGCGTCAGCGGCATAAAGCCAGAGACAGTCTGCAGCCAATCGGGCATCATAAAGCTCGGAAAGAAGACGCCTGAAAGAAACATCATTGGAAACGCCGTGAGATTTGTGAGCGCCGCAGCTTGATTTTCGTTTTTCACCGCGCCGCCAATTAACAAACCAAAACCCATGATTGTAATGGTTCCAAGTAGTAGGAACGGCACTATTTGCGTCCACTCGCCGCGCATATCAAAGCCAAACACGGTCATGCCGACAATAAACATCACAGCGAGCACAAGCATGCCAATGACAAGAAACGTAAGCATCGTACCAAAAATCAGCTGTCCTCGCGTTAATGGAGTCACCTTGAGACGCCGTAGGGCACCTGTCTTCTTCCAAGCTGGTATCATCTGCGCGAGCCCGAAAAAGCCGAGTGAAAGAATTGAAAAACCAAGCAATCCCGCAAACATATAGTCAAATTGTGAAACAATTGTCGTATCGGTTGCCTTTCGCGTCACTGAAAAAAGAGGCGATTGTTGCCCAAACTGCGCGCCTAACTCATTCATCACCGAATCCATCACCTGCGCCACGGTTTGCCCTGTCTCCGGGCTGCCCTCTTCGTAATACACCACAACATCGCCCGTCGGTTGACCCTGAGCGTTCAGCTGCCCGAATGTCGCCGGCAACTCAATCACCGTGTCAAGCTGGCCACGCCCCATTTTCTCTCTAGCCTCATCCATCGAATCAACATCAACCCGCGTGAATGCTTCTTGTTTCTCCATATTTTCAATGAATTGTTGTGAGAATTCCGTTTCGGAATGATTAAAAATCGCAACCTCAAAGTTCACCGCGCTATCGTTATGAAAAATCGCACCGAACACCACAAGGAACATAACCGGTAGACCAAGCGTAAAAAAGAGTGAAACCGGGTCGCGAAAATAGCTCTTTAGTTGCATCCAAGCATATACAAATGTCGCTCTCATAACTAATCCCTTAGCGCCCTTCCCGTTAGATCAATATACACATCCTCAAGATTTGCCTGCTCGACAATTTGCGGCTTCTTAAACCCTTTCGCCAACAGGTCTTTGATGAGCTTTCTTGGCGTATCGAGCGCGATAATTTTACCACTATCCATAATCGCCAGACGATCGCAGAGCAACTCCGCCTCCTCCATATAGTGCGACGTCAAAACAATCGTAATTCCCCGTTTTTTGATACCCTGAATCAATTCCCAGAGATTACGCCGCGCCTGCGGGTCAAGGCCAGTTGTCGGCTCGTCGAGAAACAGCACGCGAGGTTCATTAACAAGCGCCGAAGCGATGCTAAAACGCTGTTTTTGCCCTCCGGAGAGCTTTTCAGGGTAACTGTCCGCCTTATCAGTCAACTCAACTTGCGCTAAAAGCTTCATGGGGTCGACTGTTTTATCGTAAAAACTCGCAAACATCAGGAGCTGCTCGCGGAGCGTAATCTTCTCGAAAAACGCCGAACTCTGTAGCTGCACTCCAATGATATGTTTGATTTTTTCCGCGTCTCGCTTCACATCATACCCGTCAAGTGTCACCGAACCGGCATCAATCGGTCTGAGCGCCTCAATC
This sequence comes from Nanosynbacter sp., assembly GCA_029975625.1. GTDB lineage: Bacteria > Patescibacteriota > Saccharimonadia > Saccharimonadales > Saccharimonadaceae > Nanosynbacter. The sequence continues at coordinate 4,139 of JARKOR010000188.1, forward strand.
ATCTCAAGGGTGGTTGTTTTGCCCGCGCCATTTGGCCCCAGCACGCCAAAAATCTCTCCCTCGCGCACCGAAAAACTAATATTTTTTACTACTGCTTTGCCACCGTAGCGCTTGGTCAGACCATCCACTTCGATGATATTCTTTGGCTTCGTCATATCTTTATTGTAGCAGACCCCTAACATCTTGTCCCGGTGTGCATGTTATACTTAACTATTGCATTACCCGCAATAGTATGCTATAATGATAATTAGAAGGTCGTACTACTGCATAGGAGAGAGAATATGACCTCGAACCAAACCATCGTTATCGCCAAGCCGCGCTCGAAGCGTACCGCCAAAGTCAAGGGCACCTACTACAGCGGGGCCCAAAGCAAGCCTCCGCGCAACGACTCGCGCGGGATGACCCACGGCGGCTGCAGCTGCAGCCACTACCCGCCCCGCCCGTACCCTGAGAAGGAAGCGGACATCGAGGAATGGCTGACATTCCTCGCCGAGCCGGACTTCCCCGTCAATTACAGGCGGCGGCGCGGCGGCTCAAGCCACCCCGTCGTTTTTTCGACGGAGTCTCCGGGCTTCGCCTTCAAGCCGGCAGGCCGCATGCCAGTTGCCGCGCCGTCGGACGAGTACGACGAGTACGGCCGGCGCATCTACCGTGTCGCTGAAAACTGCGACGCGTGGAGCCTCTGCCGGCGAGGCTAGAAATAGCGATGGAAAGCCCCGGGCCGTACAGCTCGGGGCATTTCCCTTTTATATTACTTTTGTCCGTAGCGATTCTACTGTCGATTTTTGCTCAACTGATTCAATTTCGCCATCTTTAATACTCACTAACATGTCGCATTTTGCCGCCAACTCGGGGTCATGGGTCACGATTATCAGCGTGACGCCCTTGTCGCGATTATACCCGAACAACAATTCCTCGACTTTTGCTCCCGTCAGGCTATCAAGGTTGCC
>JARKOR010000192.1 GCA_029975625.1 Nanosynbacter sp.
TTTCAATGATATCAAGATGCGAGTCGTCTCCGTCATAGGGTAGCTTATTAATTTCATGTGCCAAAATGCGCGCGACGCTCGTCTTGCCCGTACCGCGTGGCCCTGTTAATAAGTATGCATGAGCAATCTTTCCCTTTTCCAGGGCATGCCTCAAAACAGAGGTCACATGGTCCTGTCCCAACACCTCATCGAGCGTTCGACTGCGATACTTGCGGTACAACGCCTGGCTCACCTACCTATTCTCCCTCATAACTCTATTGTACCACGCTCACGGGTCACTTTCCTCAGCATATGGTTTCAGAAAAAAGCGTCATCTGTTCGATAGGTAAGTCGATGGCTAGATTTGCGTCTGCGATGGTCGCTTGATATCCGACGAACGATTTTAGATTGTATGCAAGAAGCCGGTCGGCGTGTTGGAGGATGGCGATGTGGCCAATGACTGCTTTGACGGTGCCAACGATAGTCGGCTGATTTTTCATAATAGTAATAGACCGCATGTCAATGTCGGAACAATGAAAGAATGGTGTTGTTTGAATAATTTCAGCCTTGTCGAAAGAAAGACCGAGACTCAGGGAGATACTCTCTTGCGTGCGACGTAATTCATCGGTTGCCTCGGTTTCATTGAATGGTATTTTTAGGACATCGAGCTTCTTTCGGGCGACAATATGCTCAACGATACCGTCAAGCGCGGCGATTTTTGCCTCGTATTGTCTGGCAATTTCGGCGGTTGGAAATGTTTCGAGCTTCATCGCGATGCGGGCACCTTGTTCAAGCAGGCGGCGAATTCCACGAGCCTCCTGTGAAATCCCCACCTTCATAAGTCCGGGCGCAAAATAGGCGAGATAAAGAAAATGAGGGTTTTGATTGATTGCTTGTTGCCTGTCGGAGATAGTTTTAGCGTAGTAGAATGCTGGATTGAACCCAGTTTTATTGCGACACTCCAAGCATTGCTCGTATTTTTCCTCGACTTGTATATGTTTGGGGCACGGATATACCTGATGAGTCTCAACATCAAACCACCCAGTGCAGTATCGTACTGATTTGTCGAAGGTAAAAGTAAGAGTTTGGTTAAGCAGAGGATGGTGCGAGATAGTGTCATTAACCTGCGCATCAATGATTGGTGCATTGTGAACATTAAAACCGGTATAGTTCAATAGAAATGTGTTTGGGAACATAAAACTATAGTGATGCTTCAACTGCTGCCCAGGTTGCGTCTGGGTTATCGGCCGGGATAATGATGGTGACTTGGTCGCCCACTTCAATTCGGAAGTACGTGACGCTTGCAAGTAGGATGCGGTATTCGCGACCACTTGCTTCAACGTAGTAAATGCCATCGTGCTGCACTAGAGTGCCGATAACTTGCCGACGCTCGACAGGGCCAATTTGCTTGTAAATAAAGCTTCCGTCGTCCGCGATGGTGAGCTTAAGAATATCTCCTTCAACTAGCTTGGATTTACTGGCGTAGTTTGCTGGAATCGGATAATTCTTGCCATCAGGACCGAGCATCATCTGTCCATCGAACACGCCCTCGATGACTTTGCCGCTCACCTCTTCAGTCGATGAGCGCGGCGTAATAACCTGGTCGTCTTCGCCGACGATACTAATGAGCAGCTCCTTCGCTGCCGCTAGGTTGGTTTCTGCTTCCTGGATGAGCGCTCGGAGGCGCTTGACTTGTTTTTCGGGTAATTCAGACATATGGTTCTCGCATTCCTTTGTCTATTTTTGAGTGGTATTACTTCATATATATCACACGACTATATTTTATGCAAGAAAATAACAAGATTTTTCTTTATTTCCACAGCCATAACGGATATACGGGTAAAAGTGTTGCAATTTTTACTCTTGAAATGCGTATACCGCCCATGATATGAGCGGTATATGAGTACGAAACAACCTGGCGTTATGGGGTAACTATGAAAGCTCGACAGATGCGCCTGCGTCTTCAAGCGCTTTCTTGGCAGCTTCAGCTTCGTCCTTAGACACTTTTTCCTTGACTGGTGCTGGAGCACCGTCAACGATAGCTTTTGCTTCACCAAGACCAAGACCGGTAACTTCCTTAACGGCTTTGATGACGGCAACTTTTTGGGCGCCCGCATCTTTAAGTGTTACGGTGAATTCGGTTTTTTCGTCGGCACTATCGCCAGCGTCGGCGCCAGCGGCAGGACCTGCAACGGCAACAGCTGCAGCAGCAGGCTCGATGCCGTATTCGTCTTTGAGGTGGTTCTTTAGTTCATTTACTTCGAGAACTGTCAATTTTGTCAGTTCCTCGGCAAGCTTTTTAATATCAGCCATGATTTTCTCCTTATTACTATATTACTAATTGGTTGCTTTAGCTTCGATTCCATCAAGCAGTGCATGTAGGTTGCCAGAAAGTGCGTTGACCGTATCGTGGACCGGTGAGAGCAATTGTGCCACCACTTCAGCGATAAGCTGGTTCTTGCTTGGCAAGCCTGCGAGCGCGGTAATATCTGCTGCACTGAGGGCGAGGCCTTCAGCGGAGATGCCACCGGCAAGCACGAGGCTTGGATGTGTTTTTGCAAAGGTGTTAAGAACTTGCGCGGCGGCAACTTCGTCATCTGCGCTAATTGCATAGACGAGCTGACCGGTTAGATTACTAGTGTCAGTATCTTTATAGGTAGCAATGTCGCTCAGTGCAACTCGCACGAGGCGGTTCTTAACAACTTTGATTACAACGCCCGACTCACGTGCTGCCTTACGCAGCTCCTGAAGATCGGCGACGGTTAGCCCGATGTACTGGGCAAACGCGGTGCCTTTGGCGGTTGTAAAAAGTTCTGTGAGCTCAGCAACCAAAGTTTGCTTTTTATCGCGTGAAATTGCCATAAAAATCCTTTCTTTGATTGTAGTGTTAATTCTAACGCCAGATTGTTAACGTGCGGTAATGGAGAATCTTTCCAGAGTTTTAGATAAAACAAAAACGTCTTTGATTCTCGCACTACCAAAGACGTATTATGAAAAACATATTTTTCATCCCTCGGTGGCATTTTTATATCCCATTTTGCTAGAGATCGCCACTGTCTTTGGTAATGTTCTATAGAATTGTAGCACAAATAACAACGGTTTTCAACACTTTTTATTGTTTCTCTTGGCACCAACCTCGGGGGGGTACTATGAATACATGAATAAAAAAGCTCAAGGTTTCACCATAGTAGAATTACTCATAGTCATTGTCGTTATAGCAATCCTCGCTGCAATATCCATTGCAGCTTACAGCAGTATTCGAGACAGCGCCCGAAAAGCCAAAATAAACGCCGACCTCACTCAACTCGAAAAAGCCATCATTGTGGCACGGAATAATACAGGCAAGACGCTGTATCAGATCACGGGGAATGGGATGACGGCGAGTCCGTGTGCTGGTCTTGATAGCGGGACGGATATTGCTGGTCTAGATGACGCCCACAACTGTAAAGCTAACTACAGGCAGGCTCTCACGCGTATCAGTGATGCAAGTGGTATTAATGTCAAATCGCTTTTTGACCCCTACGGTAGGCCATATTGGATTGATGAGAATGAGGGGGCAAGCGGTAGTTGTGACCTCGACCGTTTGGGCACTTTTAGTTACCCTCTTCAGAAAGGGACTTCTCCAGATAAAGTAGTGTATCCTCGGCTTGTATCCCTCTCCGGCAACTCCGGCTGTGCGATATAGAGAATATATCTCGCGTCATCTGCCACAGACGTGGATGGCGAATGAGTTGCCGGGCGTGCTATGATAAGAGTATGAGAATTGCAATTGCGGGGTATGGTGTTGAGGGGCGGGCGAATTATGCCTATTTTTCTCGAAGGTATCCTGGGGCAGAGGTGGTGATTGCGGACGAGCGTGGTGCACTGAGCGACGTGCCTGAGGGTGTCGAGACTCTCCTTGGCGAGGGTGCTTTCGAGAATTTGCAGGGGTTTGATATAGTCGTGCGCACCGCTGGCCTGCCGCCACGCAAGATAAAAACCGCCGGCGTGGTTACTTCGGCTACGAACGAATTTTTTGCAAGATGCGCTGAGAAGGGCGTGCCAATCATCGGTGTGACCGGCACAAAAGGCAAGGGGACGACCTGCAGCCTCATCGCCTCGATATTGCGGGCGGCTGGCCAGACCGTGCATCTGGTCGGAAATATCGGCGTTCCGGCGCTGGATGTTCTGCCGCAGCTTCAGCCGAACGATGTCGTCGTTTATGAATTAAGTAGTTTTCAGCTGTGGGACGCGGAGAAATCGCCGCACATCGCGGTCGTATTGATGGTTGAGCCCGATCACCTGGACGCGCACGCTAGTTTTGACGAATACGTGATGGCAAAATCGAACATCGCCGCGCATCAAACGGCGTCG
>JARKOR010000210.1 GCA_029975625.1 Nanosynbacter sp.
GATCGGCGAGAAGTTCGGCGTAAGTGATGCGGCGGTCTCCGTAACCAGCAAAAGACTGCTATCGCAGGCCACAAGGGAAAGGAAGACGAAGGAAGCACTGGAAGCGGCAAAGCAATTGTTGATTGTTGAGACCTGACCCCCACCGGATCAAGTACCGGCAGCTCACCAGGTAGGGGATTGGAAAAAGCGGCGCCTTCGGGTGCCGCCTTTTTTGCCTTCAGTCTGCTTTTCAAAAATCCAGCGGACTCATTGGCTCCTTCACCGTCCTGACTGGCACGCAGTGGGTGTAAATCATGGTCGTCTTTAGGTTGGAGTGACCAAGAAGCTTCTGGATGACGCAGATGTCGTAATTGGCCTGGAGGAGATGGGTTGCGAAGGAGTGGCGGAAGGTATGCGCGATGACGCGCTTGCGGATTCTTGCCTTGCGGACTGCATGGTAGAGCGCCTCCTGCAAATCGGATTCGTGCATGTGATAGCGCCTCCGTTCCCTGCTTTCCGCCGCCACCGTCAACGACTTCATCGGAAAGAACCACTGGTGGATGAATTCCTTTGGTGCTTTCGGATACTTCTTTTCAACTGCGTCATCCAGAAACACCCCGTCGTATCCGGCCGCCAGGTCCTGCTCGTGGAGCTTCGCCGCTGTATCTAACTGCGCCTTCAGTTCAGGCATGATCGTCTGTGGCAACGGCACGGTCCGGTCCTTTTTCCCTTTGCCGTGCACGGTAAGCACTCCGTCGTCGAAGTTGAAATCCCGCACTCGAAGTTGCAAGCCTTCGAACAACCGCAGGCCGCAGCCGAACAGAACCTTGGCGAAGAGATTGTACGGGTAGGCGAGCTGTTCAAGAATGGAGTCTATCTCCAGCCGGGATAGAACCATTGGGACGTACCGCGATTTCTTGGCTCGAGGAACATCGCGCAGGTCTCCGAATTCCCTTTTCAATGCGTGTCGGTATAGGAACAGAAGGGAGTTGAATGCCTGGTTCTGGGTGGAAGCTGCGACATTGCACTTTACCGCAAGGTAGGTGAGATATTCCTTGACGTCGGCAGTTGACAGCTCTTGTGGCGGTTTGTTCTTCAGAAAATACTGGAACCTTCGGGACCAGTTGGCGTAGGTCTTCAGGGTTTTTCGCGAATAGTGCCGTACTTTTATCTCAGCGGCCAGTTCTCCCAGTACTGCGTCCCATTCGGGCGAGACAGATTTCTCGTTGTATCCTGCTTCGCAATAATGCGATGAACCTTGCCCTGTCCTTGGCTTTCGCGAGGTTGCCCCGGACATAAATGTTCCGTCGGCTTCATCTTCCTTCGTCAGCATCTCAAAATAGATGGATACGGCCAAGATGGCATGCTTTTGCTGGGTATCGGTCTGTTTCTTTTCCCTCAGTTTTTCCACAAAAAGCCGAAGCTGTTCCGATGTTGTCTCAGGCAATGGATATTTCTCACGAAAATCAAGAAAATATCTCAGCCACTTCCTGTATTCAGCTTGTCGATCGGCAGCTATTTCCCGCTTGTCGAGAATAATCGCGAATCGGGAAAGAAGTTCATGAGGTATATGCAGTATGGCTGGTCTCCTTTCGCAGCACGAGCTTTCACGTGGTCGATAGTTGTCATTTGATAACGCTATCGCTAAATCATAATCCAGTCAATAGGAAAAATATCATAAACATATTTTTCGTAACGTATTTGTGGTATAACAAGCACATTTACTGTTCAGCCCGGGAGTGGAAAATGAAAACACGGCTTATTCTCAAACCTGGACAAAAAGGGACCAAGCGCCTAACGGAAAAGTATGGAACTGCCTTGATTTGCGTACGATTCCGCTATGACGCAGAACGTCAAAAACGGTTGAATACAGTTGAGCTAATTGAAGAAGAGTGCGATTGGATACCGCCGCCTGCGAGATTTGCCGCGAATGACCTTGTACCTCTTCGCATTGCGGCTTCCAATATGGTGCTCCGAGAAAAGGTCAAAGCCGTTGGTGGTAAATGGGTACCTGATGAAAAACTATGGTATGTGAGGTATGGTGCTATAATTGGTGGGGTACTGGAAAAGCATATACATGTAGATAATAAAGATAATAAGGTAAATGAGTGAAAATTATCTACCTGTAGATGAAAGATTGATATCTACATATAGATGAAGGTGTATATAGGTAGATAATTTCATCTACATTTAGATGATAAAAGTCGTCTGATCAATAATGATGTTATGCTTCTTGGGAAACCCAGCACCATGAAGCAATAATGCTAATCGTTGGGGAAAGGAGAGCGAATAATGTCTGCACTTACAATCACAAAGGTAATTGAAGCTGATGGGGAAATCTCAAAAAATGAGGTTATTCAGAAAATTGAAGAAGCCCTAAAACGGGAATTTGATAAAGTAAAAATCAAAGAAGGTAAAGACGGAACCCCAGAGCTTCGTTGCAGAGTGAAAACAAAACTTTTCAATCCGATAGTCTCCGTTAGAGGTCCGGTAACCATCCAAACAAAAGGGAATAAGGCAAAAGTTATGATTGATGGCGATACAAAAACAAACGGATGGTTTTGGTTCACTTTTTTGATTGGCTGCTTTTTCCCTATTCTGTGGATAATGATGTTTTTTATGTACTCATCACAAAAGAAATCATCTATCCAGTCATTTGAGAAAGTATTTGAGCGTATGGAATTTGACCTTAAAGGGTTCTAGTGAGGAGAAGGTGTGATTATTCCAGAAGATATATCTACGTGGCTAAAAATAGCCGGAGCATTATGTACGGCGATTGGCTCAACCCTCCTTGCTTGGAGGGTCAAGGAAATATTGAAGTGGGTAGTCTATGGGTTGGTCGCCCATGAGCAGTCAATTAGCCAAATAAGAAAAATACTCAATAATCAACAGCAAACAGAGCCATTAGTTGAAGGTGTTACAAAACACCTCATTGATGTCGAAAGCAAGTTGGGTGTTTTTCTATTGGTATTAGGATTGGTGCTTTTAGCTATAGGCATGCTGTCCACTGCCGCATCATACTTTTTCGTAGGCTAAACAAAAATAGTCTCAGCATAACAATCACATGCACTCGGACAGCAAAAAGCGGCTCGACTTCCGCTACGCTTCAGCCACACCGCTTTTTGCTGCCGGTGATGTGAAACGTTCTGCGGTCGCTGCGCTCCCGCAGAACGGGGCCGCGAGCTGGGGCTCGCCGTCCTGCGTCGCAGAACAGCGAACTGGAGCGGACCTCAGTTTCGGCGCACCAAGCGCGCTTCACTTCGGCCGCTCAGCTCGCGGCCCCGTTCGGCAACAGAAGAGAGAAACGCATGATACAAGACACGAAGATTGATCACATTCTCAAAGACGCTGCTGACGGCAGACCGATCACCAAGGCAGAAGCCGTTCAATTACTGGCTCTTCCCGAGAACTCACAAGATGCCGCGCTGCTCCGTGCCACCGCCACAATGGTGAGTCGCCGCCGCTTTGCGAACAGCGGACTGTTGCTGGGGCAGATCGGCGTGGACATGGCTCCGTGCGATGGCGATTGCGCCTTCTGCTTCTTCGGCAAGTCCCACACATCTGTCGAACCAACACTTCTTGGCGCAGACGAGATTGTTTCCCGCTGTGAGCGTTTCGCGGACGGTGGGGCAGAGGGTGTCTTTCTCATGACCATGCACCGTTTCGGGTTTGAGTGGTTCCGCGACCTCTGCGCGGAATTGCATCGTCGGATTCCGGCGCATCTGGAAATCCTCGCAAACGTCGGCGACATTTCGCCTGCGCAGTTGGGGGAATTGAAGGATGCGGGAGTTTCGGGAGCCTACCACGTCTGCCGCATTCGTGAAGGCATTGACTCCTGCATGACACCTGCCGACCGCTGGGCGACGATTGAGCGCATACTCGAGGCCGGACTGTCGTGGTATAACATGTGCGAGCCGCTCGGGCCAGAGCACACCCCCGAGGAACTGGTAGAGCAGATGTGGCTTGGGGTAGACCTGCCATGCACGCAGCACGGGGTGATGCAACGTTTCCCTGTTCCCGGCTCGCCTTTGTACCACCACGGGCAGGTCAGCCTGTCCCGATTGGGTCAGGTTGCGGCCGTTGTCGCGCTGGCGACAGTCGGCAAAGCGGGGTCGTAAAAGGGTCGCGTCTACATTCTACACAAAATGTAAAGTGTAGACGCGACCCCCATGCTTCCCCGACCCCCATGCTTCCCATCTACCTGTAGATGAAAGATTGATCTCTACATATAGATGAAGGTGTATATAGGTAGATAATTTCATCTACATTTAGATGATAAAAGTCGTCTGATCAATAATGATGTTAGACAAGGGGGAAAGTGTGGCGAACGATTTGACAGAAAGCACAATCATGCGCGCCTTGGACTTTGCATACGACAAGGCAATCAATGGCGTGGCTGGCATGGATTCGGCGAGCGAGATCGCCGAAAGCTACATGAAAGTGGATGGGTCAAAGATAGATCAGGCCAACTCATTGATTCGTTGGCAAAATACAAAGGCCGGAACGTCAGGGTTCCTGACGGGTCTTGGCGGCATCATCGTCATGCCCGTAACTATTCCAGCCAATATTGCAAGCGTCATGTACGTTCAAGTACGCATGATCGCGGCTATCGCACATCTCGGCGGACATGACCTAAAAGATGACAGGGTAAAAGCTCTCGTTTACGCATGCCTGACCGGAAATGCGGCCAAAGACATAATGAAAGACATAGGCATCGTTGTAGGTAGAAAGCTCACGGAGAATGCAATCAAGAATGTGAGCGGAAAGACCATAACAGCTATAAATCAAAAAGTTGGGTTCAGGCTTTTAACAAAATTTGGGGAGAAGGGAGCCATTAATCTTGGCAAGGCAATCCCTCTGATTGGCGGGATTGTTGGTGCAACTTTTGACTCGGTTACAACCAACATCATTGGCAACATCGCCCGTGATACCTTCATTTCCAACACGTAAGCCCTTGTCTAACAAGGCGCTCCAGCCGACCGGAAAACCGCTGCGCGGTTCGCCGTCGGCTGAGCTACGGCGTTGAGCAAAGGATAAAAATGAACAACCAAAGTCAAAATTATTCTGCAATTGCCTCTACAGCAATTGAGGATGCTTTTCGGACGCTGCTGGAAAACAAGCATCTTTACCAATCTGTAGAAATTTCGACATCAGGATTTGCGCAATACATAGACAGAGAGGCACAGAAAGAAATTTCACTTCAAGCTATGGTTGTGCCTGGAAGAAGCTTTAACGCCTCATCTTCAAGATCTAAAGAACAGATTCTTGAAGATTGCAGAAAGAAAGCGGTGGAAGGCCTAAGAAATGTGACGTACCAAATGAAGTTCAATGAAACGCCACTGCAAACGGAGAATTTCGGCATTTCAGTTCCAACAATAAAGGCTGTTTGCCAAAATCCCGGTTGCGGGGGCCTTTGGCCACACAATGCTTGCCCTGACCCCTCGTGGTTTATTCCTCCTGTGAGTATGATTTCAGGCTTACAACAAGTTTTTGTTTTGCGGTACCAGTGTCAAGCCTGTAAAAGAGAGCCTGTAACTTTTCTTGTTACAAGAGAGGGGCTAAAGCTAACGCTTACAGGACGCTCGCCTATGGAGGCCGTAGATGTTCCAAACTATGTGCCAAAGCCTATCAGAAAATATTATAAAGGCGCAGTTATTGCCTTTAATTCCGGTGCTATCTTACCTGACATTTTCATGCTCCGGACAATGATTGAACAGTATATGCGAGCAACAGTCAATGCAGGCGAAAAGAAAATGACAGGCGATGAACTTACTGATGCATACGCATCAAGCATTGATCCTGATTTCAACCGCAGATACCAATCACTGAAGCCCGTGTACGTAACTTTAAGTGAAGCGATTCACGCGGCCATCGATGACAAACCAGAGATTTTTGAGCAAGAACAAGCAAAAATACTTTCACATTTTGAAGCCAAAGAAATTTTCGAGCGTTTAGCTGTTAAATAATCGATGTTCAACCAGCGCCAAGACTGGCTAAAACCCGACTGGACAGGTTCGTGACGTTGAACACAAACAAAAGGAGAAAGAAATGACAAAAAAAGATTTTGAAGATTTCTTGAATAAGGTAGAGCAAGAAAAGTCTGAAACTCCGACTATTGATTGGAATAAAGAGAAAGACGAGTGGTTGGCCTACCTAGAAAAGCTTTATACCATTTTCGAAGAGTGTCTTAGTGAATATTCGAAAAAAGGAATTGTGGCAATTGAGTATCAGGATATAGAAATTATCGAAGAGAATATAGGTACTTATCAAGCGAGATCAATGATTATCAAACTTGGTAATGAACAAATTAAGCTAAAACCTATCGGTACAAATCTAATTGGAGCAAAAGGCAGAGTTGACATTACAGGCAGGGTCGGTTCTGTCATGTTGATTTTAGTAGATTCTAGGATGAAAAGCGCGAGTGATCACATTAAAATAACAGTAAATATTGGAAATACTCCAATCAAGAAGGAAGAGCCAAAAGCGGAACAACCAATAGAATGGGAATGGAAGTTTGTTTCTGCGCCACCGACTAGAAAGTACCAACCTGTCAATGAAGAAACAATTTACTCTGTAATAATGGAAGTTTCCAATGGATAGAGTACCACTGTCAAGCGAGGAACTGACCATAAAAGAAATTGAAGATTACTATCTTGCCACCGAGAGGGCTCTGAGGTCGTTTTACGACAAGAGTAATACGTATTTTGTTGGCAATACCTTTGATGAATTGGAAAGTGAACTTAATTCAAGGCTTGAGGAACTCAATAAAGCTACTGCTTTTACAGTGCTTGCCGCCATAGAGGCTCATCTTCGAGTTGATTACTTACAAAGGGTCTACAACAAAGACAAGGATGATCTTTCACGTAAATTTAGAGCCCTTCATAATGAAAAGGGAAGCAGGGTTTCACTATCTGAGGACATTCTTGAGCTATGGAAAGATCATGTCGCAAAAAAGAGTGTCGTGCAAGATATACGCGCTGCTCTAAACTTTCGTCATTGGCTCGCCCACGGTAGGTACTGGGTTGCCAAGCTTGGGCGAAGATATGATTTTGCAACGGTTCTTACCTTGGCGGTGTATGCACAAAATGTCACCAATATAGACATGGGAGCATAGCCTCAACCAAGCGTGGCAGACGGCCTCCGCTTCGCTCCGCCGCTGCACTCTCAGCCGTTGTACGAGGACAAATATGAAGAAACCAGACATACATTCGCTATCTCAAAGGGCTGAGGAAATCGTCGCAGCCATCGACAAGGAATCGATACATGTCTACATCTTTTTAAGAAATCAATTCAGAGAGCGTCGAGGAAGTTTGGACCCTCTTTTTCATTTCGTATATCGTTCATTCTATCGCCTGGACAATGCTGGTCTAACATCACAATTTAAGGCTGAATATTTTAGGTGTCTTGAACGTTGCCGTGATTGCAACGATGTGGATTTGCCGGGGTTAACAAGAGAGCTTTATAAGTATCCAAACTTAAAAGGTCAGAACAGTCTGCAATTTTCTTTTGTTACCAAATTGGCAAATACGGTTGATGACAGTAATCCCATCTATGATTCAGAGATAGCCAGAGTCTTTAAGTTCAAGCCACCATACCACTACCTCTCATTTGAAGACAGACTTTCAAGTTTCGTCGAATTCTATGAAAATCTCAAAAGCTATTATTCCTCATTGCTCCGTGAAGGTAGCTGCGACGATATCTTTTCTTGTTTTTACAAGCAATTCCCTGATGATGCACTGCAAATCCCAGAAGTTAAATTAATGGATTTCTTCTTTTGGTCAGCTGGGAAACAACTAGCTACCGAAAACGTCCAACAAGGCCGCTAGACCTGACCGAAAAGGCCGTCAGGTCAGCGCCCACACCGTTCTGCGGTCGCTGCGCTCCCGCAGAACGGGGCCGCGAGCTGGGGCTCGCCGTCCTGCGTCGCGCTGACCCGCGCCGCAGAACAGCGAACTGGAGCGGACCTCAGTTTCGGCGCACCAAGCGCGCCTCACTTCGGCCG